>JBKJPI010000498.1:0-4594 GCA_046595235.1 Burkholderiales bacterium
GTTCTTCATATCGACGTGAGACAAGCGGCGCCTCGCGTCTAGGGTCATCGCCGTTCGCTACTAACGGCAGCAGGGGCGCGACCTTAACAACAAGGCGCTCGCAGCCCCGTGCGATACCTCACGAAGTTTTCCCAATGCGGACGAACGGCGGGTCGTGGCCGACAAACGGCGGTGCCCCGCAGCACACGGTTCTAACGGTTACCCGAGGAGCTTCTTGATAGCGAATCGCAAATTGCACCGCGATGGGCGACGCCGGAATTAATGCACGACAGCTGCTTGAGTCCGGTGGAATACGTCACGGACTGGACGCGCTGGGGCGCGCCGCAGATCGCGACACGCGCCTCTTCTAGGCGGTGATGGGTCCTGCACGCACGCGGGTTGCGCGCGCTCCTGTGTGTTTGCGGCGCGCGTTCCGGGGTTAGTGTCGGCGCAGGAAGTCCGAAACACCGCGCGCGATCGAGCCGTCCCTGCGCTTCAACGCCCGCGTCACCGCCTTCGTTGCGCCGAAAGTCGGGATGTATGCCGAGTGTTTACCGGCACCGCCGATCACCGCGATGATGAGATCTTCAGCGCGCTGGATTGCAGGCACCGCCGTCTCCTCCGTTGCATTCGCGTAGCGTTCCTTCCAGTTCACGAGGAAACGGCGCTCGATGTTTTCCTTCGAGAACTTGTAAAGCGGCAGCGTCGCGCGCTCCTGAAGAAAGCGCTTGGCGTCCGCTTTGGAAAAGCCGCCATCGGCCACGGTTTTGGCGTGCTCCGGGCCCATGACCACCACCGGCTGCGATGCGTAGAAAACATCGTTGTTACCGGTGGTCGCCATCGTTCCTGCGATCGTGGTGAGTATCCCTTCGGCGGTGAGACTCTCGTGGTCGTTCACGTTATGCGTCGCTTCCGCGCCGATCACGGTGACCGTCGTAGCGTCAGCAGGAAACCCGCGTTCCACATGCAGCGGCGCCCACGGGCTCTCTTCCTCGTTCTCTGCGACGAGGTAGGTGTACTTGGACGGCGACCCGAAGGTCGACATATCGCCCGAGCCCGGTATTGCTCCGCCGATATTGAGGAGTGCGAGCCGGATCGCCCGTCCGATCGTGGCGTTCGCCTGCGTGCCCGGGCCGAACGCGTTGTGCCCGCTGTTCACGCCGATCTCCCGGCCGACAGGACCGTTGACGATGACGAGCGGGGCGCAGAGATGGGTCGTTGCCTGCACGCCATAGAGGTTGAACGGCTCCTCGCACATCGCTTCTATTGCCAGGAGATAGATCGGGAAAAACTCCGGCCGGCACCCCGCCATCACTGCGTTTGCCGCGAGTCGTAATGGCGTCGCTTCGCCGTAACGCGGGGCTACTTTTGCTACCGGCTCGCTCAACGGGCGATCGCAGAAGCTGAGCATGCGCTCGACACGCTCGGCAGTCGGCGGCACCAGCGGAAGACCGTCACCCCACCCGCGGTCGAAATAGAGCGTGTTGATTGCGTCGAAGTCATCTTCGGCTTCGAACGCCGCCCCAGACGCCCTGAGGAGATCCGCCACCTCGCTCATTGCGCGTGCTCCTTGATCAGGGTCACGAGTTGCGGCGTTGCCACCTCAGCCCGGGCTCTTACGCTGGCGATATCGAGGCCGCCGAGCGGGTGCGCGATGATGAGGAGCGGAAGATCGGGCACACCGAAGATCTTCGCCTGCGTCGCTCCCAGCTTCTGAAACGCTGTAGAGCACACCACCGCCGTCACCAGCCCGCGCTTCCGGAGCTCTGCCATGTCGTGGACACTCCACGACGTGCAGGACCCTCAATCGGCCATGGCGCTGACGACGACGTCCGCCTCCGCGGCAAGCCGATCGAGGATCTCCCCCGGCGCCGGGAGGCTTACGCTGCCCTTGCGCATCACGACCACCGACGAAATCGCTACGCTTGCCTTGACACCTTCGACAATGAACTTCAGCAGGTGATCTGCGTTGCCTTTGCTGTTGTCGAGCACACCGAGCCGTATGCCCACCTTCTCGATTCTGCGCGCGTCCACGACAGCGCTGAGAGCGGGCGCGGGTGCTTCCGGCACAACGAGCATGACTTTTCTTGCCATAAGGCCTCCGGGGAAATCAGCGCCGCTCTGAGCGGCATCGCTATTTCTGACGTTATCACAAGTCGAAAATTCAACAGCCCGAGGTTCGCCCACATCGAACGATAGCGCGGGGTGTTTTCGTCCGTGCTGTCCGGTAAAATGGCTCGCTACGCCAGCACCACTTACGTCGTGCCCTCGGCGCCACTCCCTCACTGCAGACTTCTATGCCCGATACCGGCAACACGCCTCCTATTCCCGCGCCTTCATTGACAACACCGGCCGCGGAGCGCCCGCGAGAGTCGATCGTCATCCGTGGAGCGCGCCAGAACAACCTGAAAAATCTGACGCTCGAGTTTCCGTTGAACGAGCTGATCGTCGTTACGGGCGTATCCGGCAGCGGCAAGTCCTCGCTCGTCTTCGACACGCTTTATGCGGAAGGTCAGCGTCGCTACGTCGAGACCTTCTCGCCGTATGCGCGGCAGTTCCTCGATCGCATGGACAAGCCGCAGGTCGACGCGATCGAAGGCATTCCGCCGGCCATCGCGATCGATCAGACCAACCCGGTGCGCACATCGCGCTCGACCGTCGGCACGATGACGGAGCTCAACGATCACCTGAAGCTTCTTTTCGCGCGCGGCGCCCAGCTGTATTGCCTCGGCTGCGGCGCTCCTGTCAGGCGCGACACCGCGCAATCGATCGAGCAGGAAATGAGCGTGCGCGCGGCAGCCGCCTCCGATCCGCGGCTGATCGTCACTTTCCCCATTCCGATACCGAAGAACTTCACCGAAACCGAAGTCAAAGCGCTCCTCCAGCAGCAGGGATACACGCGCATTCACGCGAAACGCGGCAAAACGATCGAGGTCGTTCAGGACCGTTTCCGGATGGGCAGCGTGGAGCGTTCTCGTGCAGTGCAGGCGATCGAGGCGGCACTGCGTGTCGGACAGGGGCGGGTCAACGTCTATCTCGTATCCGAGGAAACCGGCAACCCCGATGAACGACCCGCTGAAAGGGACGGGACTTCGGCAGGCGCCTCCTCCACCGATGCCGCGGGTAATGACACAGGCGTGTGGAAATTCTCTACCGATCTGCATTGCGCCGACTGCGATCTGCATTATCAGGAACCCACCCCCAGCCTTTTCTCGTTCAATTCACCGCTCGGCGCCTGCGAGACGTGCCGCGGTTTCGGCCACGTCATCGGGCTCGACTACGGCCTCGTCATTCCGGATGAATCGAAAACGCTGCGCGAAGGCGCGGTCAAGCCGTGGCAGACCGCATCGAACAAGGAGTGTCAGGACGACCTCGTCACGTATGCGAAGAAGCGCGGCATTCCGCTCGACACGCCCTATGGGAGGCTCACGCGTGAGCAGAAGCAGTGGGTGCTCGAAGGCGAACCGGACTGGAAAAGCTGGCGCAAGTCATGGCCCGGCGTCTGGTATGGCGTCGCACGGTTTTTCACGTGGCTCGAGACCAAGGCTTACAAGATGCACGTGCGCGTGCTGCTGTCCAAGTATCGCGCATACACCCCCTGCGAAGCGTGCGGCGGCGCGCGGCTCAAGAACGAAGCGCAGGCGTGGCGGCTCGGCACCAAAGACAATGCGGATGCGGTGCTTGCCCCGAACGCGCGCTTCATGCCGACCGGCGCGAAGCTCGCGCGTGCGCGGCTCGAGCAACTGCCCGGCCTTGGGCTCAACGATCTCATGTTGCTGCCGGTTACGAAGACCCGCGCTTTCTTCGATGAACTGACGCTGCCGGGTGTCGACACTGGCGGCAGTGCTTCAGCCCCGCGCAGTGCAGGCGATGAAGCGACGGAACTCCTGCTCACCGAGATCTGCGCGCGACTGGGCTATCTTTGTGAAGTGGGCCTGAGCTACCTCACGCTCGATCGACAGTCACGCACACTCTCAGGCGGAGAAGTTCAGCGCATCAACCTCACCACCGCCCTCGGCACGTCACTCGTGAACACGCTCTTTGTTCTTGACGAGCCTTCGATCGGACTCCACCCGCGCGACATGGGTCGCGTAATCGAAGTCATGCACAAGCTCCGCGACGCCGGCAATTCCCTGGTGGTCGTCGAGCACGATCCGCAGGTCATGCTTGCCGCCGATCGCATTCTCGACATGGGTCCGGGGCCCGGTGCGCGCGGCGGTGAGGTGGTGTTCTTCGGCGAGGCGCAGTACATACGTGGTGCATCGCGTTCACTGACGGCCGATTACCTTGCAGGCAGGAAGCGGGTAGCGGATGCCGCCGCCGTCACAGCCGTGCCTCCACGCGCGCACATCGAAGTGATCGGCGCATCGGAGCACAACCTGAAGAGCGTCGATGTATCGATCCCTCTGAATCGCATGGTGTGCATTACCGGGGTATCCGGATCGGGCAAGTCGACACTGATCCAGGACGTGCTGCACGCAGCGCTTCGCCGGGCCAAAGGCAAGCCAACTGAAACCCCGGGCGCCTACCAGGCGCTGAACGGCCACGAGCTGATTGGCGATATCGTCATGGTCGATCAGTCGCCGATCGGGCGCACGACGCGCTCGAATCCGGC
>JBKJPI010000079.1:0-4368 GCA_046595235.1 Burkholderiales bacterium
CACCACGCGCCTGGCTGAGTGCACCAGCGTCATCCGAGCGCGGTCTCCTCGGCGACTTGTCCAGAATGACGGCGCTAATGCTAGAACCCGGTGGCACCCCGCACTCGCGCGGTCTTCGACTCAGGGCCGCGGAGCGACCGCGAGGAAGCCGAAGGAGGGGAGGTTACGGAGGGGAACATAGGTTCCCCTCTGTTCGTGATCGACCCTCGGGTCCCGCCGGGCCTGACAAAGAAAAAGCGGCCGAAGCCGCTTTACCTTTGTCCCCGAGGGGTCCCCCGCCTGTGCCGTCAGGTCTGTACTCTTGAACCTAGGGTTCAAGGTGGTCGCCTTCCGAGCCCTTCAGGCGCTTCCGCGTAGGACGCGCACACCGGGCAACTATAGTCGGCAACACTACATACCACTATTGGTTCAGAGAATTTAGACCTATACGAACACCGCAGGGGAAGCTTTAACAGACCACGCGCGTCAGAAGAGTTTTGCCTGCTCCGACATCGCCTGATCTATGACCGTTTCCATGCGATTCATTCTACGCTTCATCTCTGCCATGTCAAAAGACCCGCCGAGTTTGGTCGAGAGGAATTCATGCGCAATGTTGAGGGCGGCCATGATCGCGATGCGTTCGAGTCCGATGACTTTTCCTGCATCGCGAATCTCGAGCATCTTGCGGTTGAGGTAGTCGACGGCTTCCAGAAGTCCGGCCTGATCTTCTTCGGGACAGGCGACGCGAAAGTCACGGCCCATGATCGCGATCTGAAGGCTTTTGGCGTCGCTCATGCTTCGTCTTCGGCGGGCATCTGGTTCAGCAGGGTCTCGAGCCGCACCGTCGCCGTGTTGATCTTCTCCTCCAGCCGCTTGCTTTGATCCATGGCGGAGGCGAGCTGCTGCCTCAGCTGCAGATTGTCGTCACGGAGCCGGTGGCAGAGTTCTATGAATTGGCCAAGCTTCGCTTCCAGCGATTTGAGTTCTGCGTCCACTCGCGCACTATAGTTTGGAAAATTCAGTCCAGTCAACTGTTAACGGTTAACTTTGAATGTTGTTTGGCACTTCGGCTGCATAGGATGGGCTCGGCGCGTAAGCGCCTACTATTACGCGCGCTGCGCGTCGTGCGTGCTACGATGCACGCGCCGTGGACGCGCTCTCCGTAAGTTGCGTCTTCGGCAACCGATTCGGGTGCCTCGCGCTGCTTTCATTCGCAGCCGCGGTTAAACGGGAAACAGGTGTGACGCCTGTGCTGCCCCCGCAACGGTAAGCGAGCGGCGGTTGTATTCGAACCGCCACAACATGCCAGACGCCACTGGGCTTTCAGCCTGGGAAGGCGGCGCGTTGAATCTCGTGAGCCCGTATACCGGCCCGACCGGACCTAAGTGGACGAGCCGCGGGGGTCGCGCTCGGTCGGCAGCGCTCGAGCTTTGTTGCCGGTCCTTCGCCTCCCGTGTCGTCCGCGTGATTCATATGCACGCGGCGGGCGTGCGGGACGAGGAACTCCAATGATCGCCAGATCAGCAGCAATTGCCGCGCTATGCGCCGCGGCCCCTTTACTTCATGCCGCGAACGCACCGATCACCCGAACCGACCCGGTCGTCGTTACCGCAACGCGCTTCGAAGAGCGATCGACAGACCGACCTGTCAATTTGACCGTCATCACGTCCGAGGACATTCGGTCGAGCCCCGCGAGGACAGTTCCTGATCTTCTCGCCGAGCAGGCGGGCATCGTGGTGCGCGATTTCTTCGGCAATAACGCGGCATCGACGACAGTCGACATGCGCGGCTTTGGGGTCACGGGCACGCAGAACACGCTCGTGCTCATCGATGGGCGCCGCGTGAACGACATCGATCTTTCCGGTATCCAGTGGTCTGCGGTGCCGCTGTCGGCGATCGAACGCATAGAGATCGTGCGCGGCGGCGGCAGCGTGCTCTACGGTGAAGGTGCCACCGCAGGCGTGATCAACATCATCACGCGCACGCCGGCCGCCGGAGCGCGGACGCTGACCCTGAGCGGCAGCGTCGGATCATATAACCTGCGCGAAGGCGTGGTGTCCGGCAGCCTCGGCGTCGGCGCCTTCGGCATGAGCGTGTTCGGCAGTCATCTGGAATCCGACGGCTATCGCCGCAACAACCAGAACCGCCAGTCCAACGCACTCGCGGACTTTCGCTGGTCGGGCAGTCCGGGCGATTTCTCCGTCAAGCTCGGCACCGACAATCAGGGGATCCGGCTGCCCGGGGCGCGGCAGGTCCAGCCCAGCGCGGGCGTGAATCAGCTCGAAACCGACCGTCGCGGCGCACAGACACCGCTTGATTGGGCGCAACGCGAAGGCAACCGCGCGCTCGTCGACTGGCGGGGTGATACGCGTTTCGGCGAGTTCAACGTAGGCGCCGGTTATCGCGAGAAGGAGCAGCGATCGTTCTTCGACTTCTCGGGCTTTCCGGATTACCGCGAAGTCGATCTCAGCGTGTGGTCGTTTACGCCGCGAGTCAAAGTGAATCTGCCCCTCTTCGGTCGTGCGAACTCGCTGGTTGTCGGCGTCGATGTGTATTCGTGGGATTACAAGCTTCGCCGTTCGAACGTGCCTTCGAACATCGCACAGCCTTTCAATACGATCGACGCGCAGCAGGAGACGGTGGGCGTGTATGCGCTGGACACGCTCAAGCTTACCGACCAGCTTTCGGTGAGTGCCGGGGTACGCCGCGAGCGCCTGCGCATCGAAGCGACGGATACCTTCAATGCCGCAGCGCCGGGCGGTGCCTTCGGTTCGGGCGCCCCCGCGGACTCGCAGAAGCTCTATCAGAACGCATACGAGGTCGGTGCCCGCTTTCAGCTCACGCAGGCGACGGCGGTGACCGCAAAAACCGCGCGCAGTTATCGCTTCGCCAACGTTGACGAGATCTACGAGACATCGCCCGCGTTTACCAACCAGTTCCAGTTCCTGCGGCCGCAAACATCACGCTCGCATGACATTGGAGTGGAGACGCGCGCGGCGCGATACGGCGGGCGCGCCACGGCGTTCGTAATCGATGTCGATGATGAAATCCACCTCGACCCGTTCACGACCGGCGTGGGCAACCGTAACCTGCCGCCGTCCCGGCGCCGCGGCTTCGAGCTCGAAGCGAGCGCCCGCCCGCTACAGCCATTGAATGTCAGCGCCACCTACAGCTTTATCGACGCCAGGTTTCAGGAAGGTGTCCTGCCGGGCGGTTTTTTTACGGCGACGAATGTGAACATCGCCGGCAAGACCGTGCCGCTCGTACCGCGTCACAAGCTGACCCTGCGTACCGCGTGGGATTTCGCGCCTTCAACGCGGCTCTCCGGGACTGCCTCCTATGTCAGCGACCAGTTTATGGACAACGACGAGCCGAACAGCCTTGGCGTAAAAATCCCGTCTTACACGCTCGTGGACGTGAAGCTCACGCATCAGGAAGGGCCATGGGTCTTCGCGGCGACCCTCAACAACGTCTTCAACAGGAAGTATTACAACTACGGGGTGCGCAGCCAGTTCGTTGCGGACCGCTACAACGCCTATCCATTGCCCGAGAGAAACGGGCTGCTCAGTGTGGAATATCAGTTCAGATGAGTCCGTCCAGCAGGCGGGCGCATGCGCGTTCTGCCCGATGGGGCGCGAGAAAAGCGTTGCTGCCAATTCAAGGCGTTAGCGCACGAACCATGGCTTTGCGCCCGGAATGGGCTCACGTCGCCGCCGGGGATGCCGTTAATCCTCGCACAACACCGGAAACTACTCGCACGCCATGCTTTCATCGGAAGGTTCAACACTGTCGAGGCTTATTCTTGCGCGCCATACGCTGATTTGCCGCACCGTCGAAATCGACCTCGAGCTGGAGGTGCTGACGCTGGTGGAATCGGCGCACTCCGCGTCCGAATACCCGGACGGCCTCACGCCTCCGCGACAATCGTTCAGTCACACCCGCAAAGAGCTGTGCGCCGAGCGCACGCTGCTCCCCGCGCTCATCTCCAACCTGGAGTTCGAGATCGAGCGGGCCTGGCAACGGTTGTATAGCGTTTCACCGTAGGCTTCGCGAATCGATATCTGAAAGACAGTACCTGACGAAATTTCGGGGCGCCGCTTCCACTTCTTGTCCCCGAGTGCTCTCACAGCATAAATAAGGTCGCCGATTCGGATCAATCGCGCGGCCTTTTTTGTTATTGTTCGCAGCGTGCAAACGCTCACCAGTACAGAGCTTTACCTGCGGCTCCTGCGTTACGTGAAGCCCCACCGCGGGCCTTTCGCGCTCGCACTCCTCGGCATGATGCTCGTGGCACTCACGGAACCCGCGCTGCCTGCGATACTCAAGCCTCTTCTCGACGGGACATTCGTGGAGAAGGACGAGCGGATCATGCGATGGACGCCGTTCGTC
>JBKJPI010000111.1:0-3749 GCA_046595235.1 Burkholderiales bacterium
CGCTGCTTCATACGCGGCATCCCTTCGCGTGTATTCGTGCCCTGAACATTTTTCCATTCAGGGCGATCGACGTTGTAGAGCTCACCCAGTGACGCATAGCCGGATCCGGAAAGACGGCACACCGGGTCGAGCAGCCGCGGATCGACCCGCCCATCTTTCCACACCGAATGATCGACGTGCGCGTGCACGATGCGTCCGAGCACGATATGCGTGTTGCGATCGGTCACGATCTGCACCATTTCGCATTCGAGGTGCGCGCGCGCTTCGCCGACGCGAGGCGGACGCACTTTCGCCGACGGCACCGGCGTCAGCCCGGCCCACTGATACTCGTCCTCGTCGCGCGGGAAATTGCCGGAGGTGAAGTTCATCTCCTCGAGGACATGCATGGAGACGATGTTCGCGACGAATTCAGGCACCTCCCGCAGGTTCGTCACGCTATCCTTGATACCGGTGGAGCCAAAAGCCACATAGAACGGGTCACTTCCCATCAGGTTGAAATAGGAATAAGGCGCAAGGTTCCTCACGCCTGCCCCCGAGATCGTTGACATCCAGCCGATCGGGCGCGGGATTACCAAAGAAGTCATCAGGTGATAGAAATCCTTCGTCTGCCAGTCGTCGGGGCTTACTTCCAGAGCGGAATCCAGGTCGCGAGGGGGCGCGCTGTGTGAACCGGCCATATAAATACGTGTCCAATCAATTCAAGGGGCAAAAATAGTAACAGAAGAGTCCCTCCTACACGTGGGGCATGTCGATTGCTGCCTAAAACCATGACATTAAAATTCAAGCACACGCTGTCCGCCCTTGCGATCGCAGGGTGCGTCTTCGCTGTCGCTTCGCCCGTGCACGCAGCGAAATACGACCCGCAGAAGTCCGAAGCGTCTTACGAAAAAGAGTCGGAATCGCGTAAAGACGCGCCGAAGCGCAAAGCGCAAAACACGCGGGACGACCTCGATACCTGCAAACGTGACGCCGAAGGCATGAAAGGCCCCGAGCGGTCGCGGTTCATGACCGCGTGTCTCAAAGACCGCTAGCGCCTGGGCTGAGATTGCTACGCTGTGATTCGGGAGGAAACGTCGCGGTTATTGAGTTAAAGGCGGCAAATGCCATAATGGGGCTACGGATTTCCCGTCGCATAGGAGAAACATGGCCAAGCCCAATTACGCGTTTGCGAAAAGACAGCGAGATCTCTTGAAGAAACAGAAGAAAGAAGAAAAGCGCCTGAAAAAGGCAGGAACCGATCCGGAGGCCGCGCCCGACGGTGACGCGGAAGGGCAGACGCCCGTACAGCCTTCCGTCGAAGATAAGGCGGGGACGCTCTGAAGAGCTAGGGACATTCCTAACCTGCCTGGGGGCCCGGCTCTACGGCCAGCGGCTCGTATCTCACATCGTGATCACCTGGATACGGCGCCGTGTGATCGAACTCTCCGCTTCGGATCGGGGCGGGAATTCCCGACGGAAAGGCATCACACGTATCGTTCACGTGATAGTGCCTGCACAAGACGCACTGATCAGACTTCATCGACTTTCCTGGTGAGGTGCCTGTGCAGCCAGTCATCACCCGGCCTCCCTGGTAAAACTCCGATTGCCTTGAATCGACAGGCCATCCGATGGCAAGTGATGTGCCCGAGCGCGCGTGCGATGGGGCTCCGGCGTCGGCACGATATGTGCAACCTCTAGGTTCGACAACTGACGGAGGTTCCAATGGCAATGAGCAACGACGAGGTTATAGACACCCTGAACGACCTGATCGAAACCTGCAAAGACGGCGAAAATGGTTTTCGCACCTGTGCTGAGGACGTGAAGCGCCCGGATTTGAAAGCGGTATTTGAAACCGGCGCCCGCAGCTGCGCCGACGGCGCGCGCGAATTGCAGGCCGAAGTCCAGCGCCTCGGCGGTAAACCCGAGCGCACAGGCTCACTCGCCGGCTCAGCACACCGCCGCTGGGTCGACATCAAATCGGCGATCACCGGTAAGGACGACAAAGCGGTGCTGGCCGAATGCGAACGCGGCGAAGACGTGGCGAAAGCAAGCTACAAGAAAGCGCTCGGAAAAGACCTTCCCGCGAACATACGCGCCATGGTGCAAAAGCAGTACGACGGCGTGCTCCAGAATCACGATACGGTTCGCGACCTCGAAAAGGCAGCGAAGGCTTCGTAGGTCGAGGTCCTGAAGTGCCAAGGGGGACAGCGATGTCCCCCTTTTTTTTGGCGTAACGGTCCGAAAGTGCACGCCTGCTTTCGGCCAAACCGGCAAGTTAGCCTGAAGGCTAGGGGTGGCCCGGAGTAGCCGTTCGCTGCGGTACTTCGATGACTGGCTAAGAGGATACTGCCGGCCCGGCGGCGACGATCAGGCGTTCGAGTGTTTCACTTGTTACCGGCTTAACGATGTGCGCGTCGAAACCCGCTTCACGCGAGAGCCGCTTCCCGTCTTCACCACCGTAGCCCGTAAGCGCAACGATTCGAGCGCCACGCTTTGCTGTCGGACGCAGCCGCCGCGCCACTTCGTAACCGTCCATTCCCGGAAGACCAATGTCGAGAAGGATGAGATCGGCATTGGCCATCGATCCGAGCTGGATCGCAGCTTCGCCGTCGTACGCGACATCCGCGTCGTGACCCAGCGCGCGCAGCAGCACCGCGATCGAATCAGCGGCGTCGCGATTGTCGTCTACGACGACGACGCGGAGCGGATGGTCGCTCAGTGTTTTCACGACGAGCGGCGTGGGATCACCTCGTGGCGTCACAGCCTCGAGCGGCAGCGAGACCGAGAACATACTGCCGCAGCCCAGCCCTTCGCTCGCAGCGGCGACCCGGCCGCCGTGAAGTTCGACCAGTGTGCGCACCAGCGTAAGGCCGATGCCGAGCCCGCCCTGGGCACGCGCGAGTGCGACGGGCGCCTGGGCAAAGAGGTCGAAGATGCGCGGCAGCATCGCACTGGAAATTCCGATCCCGGTGTCGTGCACGCGCACGATTGCATTTTGTGTATCGCGTGAGATCGATACCGTAACCTTACCGCCCCGATCCGTATATTTGGCCGCATTGGTGAGGAGATTGCCGAACACTTGAATCAGCCGCGCGCGATCGCCATTCACCGTGACCGGCTCGCCCAGGCCCGACACCACGACCTCGTGGCCCCCAGCATCGAAAAGCCCGCGGCTCTCGTCGAGCGCATCGCTGAGCACCTCTTTTAAGAGCAGGGGCTCCCGCTTGAGCTCGATTCGCCCGCGGCTTACGCGAGACACATCGAGCAGGTCGTCGACCAGACGCGCGAGTTGTGCGGTCTGACGCGCCATGATATCGATGAGGCCCGCTGGCAGCGGTTGTTCGGGTTTTTTCATGCGCAGCAGCTGGATCGACGTAACGATCGGCGCCAGCGGATTTCGCAGCTCGTGACCGAGCATGGCGAGAAACTCGTCTTTGCGCCGATGCTCCTCTCGCAGCTCCGCGTTCAAGGCAGACGCATCGGCGCGCGCGGCTTCGAGTGCAACGGCAAGCGCCTCTGCGCGGCTGGCGGTGTCTGTGGCGGCGCCTGCTTCCGCACGTGCGAGCACCGTGTGCTGCTCCGCGCCCAGCATGGCGGAGAGGAGCGGCAGCACACGCTGCATCTCGGCAATCTCGCTCTCGAGAGGCGTCCCGCCGAGGAGCACGACCGCTGCGTCCTCATGCACCAGCGCAAGTGCGGGCCGAAAGGTCCCGCCCGGAAGCTCCACCTCGCCCTCGTATCGACCGGTCGCCCCGAGTTTGGAAATGAAC
>JBKJPI010000407.1:0-3664 GCA_046595235.1 Burkholderiales bacterium
GTCACCCTCGCCGCAGTGCCTTGTCCGGACACGCCGGTGATCCTGACTTTGCATTGGCACGGCTTCATCAAGCAGAAGCTGGTCGAGCTCGAAGAGGCTGAAGCGGTGTCCTATGCGTCGATACCCAGTTCGTCATTGCAGTTGAATGAACGCTGGGGCGATCTGCTTGCGGTGGACTGCGCCGCCATGGATGCGGCCTGGGAGCTGGGTGCCTGGGATGTCGCGCGCGCCGAGCGTCCGGGCTGTCTGCGCCGCGGCGCGGATTCAACCGAGGCACTGGAATGCCTGCAGGCCTTCGGCGCCTATCCGTACAGCATCAATGGCAGCCAGGTCACTGTGTCAGATGCGCCGGATACGGATGATCTGGTGGAACTGGCGGCGGCGCGCGGATATTTGCTGTGGGTGTTTCGGCCGGTCAGCGGCGGCATCTGGAAGGATTACGCTGACGACGCCACCTTGTCGGAAGAGGGCCGGCGCAAGCTGCCGTGCCCCCATTTGCCGGCCCCCCCGGCCTGCACTGGCAAGCGCAAGATGGTTTATCGCTTCGGAATTCCGACGCATCGGACCTTCCCCGTGGCCTATTCCGGAACAAAACAGTAACTTATTGTTTTAATTGATATTTTTATTTGAGTAAGTACTCACATCAGAGGCGAGCCCAAAAGGGCTCCCTCTTGAATTCCTCCTCGTACGTCCCCATAATTAGCACTCGCCGGAGTTGAGTGCTAACAAACTCGCTCGCGGATTACCCAAACGACCTGATGTTTAACTGATATTTGAGGAGATAGACCCATGAAAATTCGTCCGTTGCACGACCGCATTATCGTGAAGCGGCTGGAAGAAGAGCGTAAGACTGCTTCCGGAATCGTGATTCCTGACACCGCCGCTGAAAAGCCGGATCAGGGTGAAGTAAAAGCCATCGGCAAAGGCAAGAAAAACGACGATGGCAAAGTGACGCCGCTCGACGTCAAAGTCGGCGACCGCGTTCTCTTCGGCAAGTACTCCGGCCAGACCGTCAAGGTTGATGGCGAAGAGCTGCTCGTGATGCGCGAAGAAGACATCATGGGCGTCGTCGAGTAATCCACACCGCATATTCAGGAGATTTCAACATGGCAGCAAAAGACGTCAAATTCAACGAGCAAGCCCGGCACAAAATCATTGCCGGCGTAAACATATTGGCCGACGCGGTCAAAGTAACCCTGGGCCCGAAAGGCCGTAACGTAGTACTTGAGCGTAGCTTCGGCGCCCCCACCGTCACCAAAGACGGCGTGTCGGTCGCGAAGGAAATCGAACTCAAGGACAGGTTTGAAAATATGGGCGCGCAGATGGTGAAGGAAGTCGCTTCCAAGACTTCGGACACCGCCGGCGACGGCACCACCACCGCCACTGTTCTGGCCCAGTCGATCGTGCAGGAAGGCATGAAGTATGTCACCGCCGGCATGAACCCGATGGACCTGAAGCGCGGCATCGACAAGGCGGTAATCGCCACTGTTGCCGAACTGAAGAAGCTCTCCAAGCCCTGCAAGAGCAGCAAGGAAATCGCTCAGGTCGGCTCGATCTCGGCCAACGGCGACGCCGAAATCGGCAAGATCATCGCCGAAGCGATGGACAAAGTCGGCAAGGAAGGCGTGATCACCGTTGAAGACGGTTCCGGTTTGAACAGCGAGCTCGAAGTCGTCGAGGGTATGCAGTTCGATCGCGGTTACCTCTCGCCCTACTTCATCAACAACGCCGAGAAGCAAATGGCGATGTTGGACAACCCCTACGTTCTGCTGCACGACAAGAAGATCTCGAACATTCGCGACCTTCTGCCGCTGCTCGAGCAGGTTGCCAAGGCCGGCAAGCCGCTGCTGATCATCGCCGAGGAAGTCGAAGGCGAAGCGCTGGCGACGCTGGTCGTGAACAACATCCGCGGCATTCTGAAGACCTGTGCCGTCAAGGCACCGGGCTTCGGTGATCGTCGCAAAGCGATGCTCGAAGACATCGCGATCCTCACTGGCGGCACGGTTATCGCCGAGGAAGTCGGGCTGTCACTCGAGAAAGCAACGCTGGCCGAGCTCGGTCAGGCGAAGCGCATCGAAGTGGGTAAGGAAGAGACGACCATCATCGACGGTGCAGGCGATGCCAAAAACATCGAAGGCCGCGTGAAGAGCGTTCGTGCTCAGATCGAAGAAGCCACCAGCGACTACGATAAAGAGAAGCTGCAGGAGCGCGTTGCCAAGCTGGCCGGTGGTGTTGCGCTGGTGAAAGTTGGTGCAGCGACCGAGATCGAGATGAAAGAGAAGAAAGCCCGCGTCGAAGACGCTCTGCACGCAACCCGTGCAGCCGTCGAAGAAGGCATTGTTGCGGGCGGCGGCGTGGCGCTTCTTCGTGCGCGCCAGCAGATGAAGGACCTCAAAGGCGACAACTCCGATCAGGACGCAGGCATCAAGATCGTGTTGCGCGCTCTCGAAGAGCCGATTCGCCAGATCGCCCAGAACGCGGGTGACGAGCCTTCGGTTGTCGTGAACAAGGTTCTCGAAAGCAAAGGCAACGTCGGCTACAACGCAGCGACGGGCGAGTACGGCGACCTGGTCGAAATGGGTGTTCTCGATCCGACCAAAGTCACGCGCTACGCTCTGCAAAACGCGGCTTCAATCGCCGGTCTTATCCTCACGACCGATGCGATGGTCGCCGAGTCGCCCAAGGAAGACGGCGGCCACGGTGGTCATGGTCACGGTGGTGGAATGGGTGGAATGGGCGGTATGGATATGTAATCAGCGCTTCGCGCTGCTACATACTCAGAAAGAAAAAACCCCGCTTCGGCGGGGTTTTCTTTTGGGGCGGGGCTGTCGTTTCTTATAGCGTAGTAAATCCTGCGCTACGCGGGTTCAATGCAGTAAATCTTTCCCCGGCGTGGGGGCTTCAGCACGCCGACGCTGGACGGCGTAACGTACGGCGTTGAGCATACATTCGGTTTGGCTGGAAAAAGTCGTCGAAGATTTCGTTGTATCTTCAGTACGTTCCCACTGCCATTCGTGCTCTTCGTTCTCGAGGAACTGCCATTGAGGAGCCATTTAAGAGCCTTTTTGGTTTATCACAGCCGATCTTTCATGCAACTGATGTGCCACTGGCGAACGGGCGAACGGGCCTAACAGAGGCCAAGATACTTGACCGGAACTCGTCCCGCAATCGGCCGTTAGTCGTAAAGCGACCGAGGGCACGGCTCGCGCAACTGGTTGACGAATCAAATAATTACAGCTTAAATAGCGCGCTTTCCCGGACGTGCTGGCAGGCGTCTCGATCCGCCGTGCCGGGTGTCGCAGTTCGCAGCTTTCGTTGCGTGCGTCATTCGCTGCATGAACTGACTTTAAGTGCGCGCGAGTCCCGACGTATCTTGGAATAGGGCGATTTTTTGGCCGCTTTTCCAAGTCAGAGCTGCAGCAGGCGGGCTGCTCACACTTAAAAGCGTCGGCGGCGGCGGTTCCGCCGTTTAGCAGCACAGATGGCCAGGTAGCTCAGTCGGTAGAGCAGAGGACTGAAAATCCTTGTGTCGGCGGTTCGATTCCGTCCCTGGCCACCATTTCCCCTTCCAGCACGTTCCCGTAAAGTCCAAGATAGTCCGCAAAGGCTTTTAATTTTAACGGCTTGTCATCCGAAGCGGATCAGAGCTGGTTATTGACAGCCA
>JBKJPI010000485.1:0-12810 GCA_046595235.1 Burkholderiales bacterium
ATCGGACGGGATATTGATTTCGTCGACCACCGGCTTGCAGACCGCGACCAGCTCCGCCGGTATCCGCGCTGCGTCTTCCAGCGGATCCTTGAATCCGGTCACCTCAAACGCTTCCACGCGCTGACGCCGCCCTTTAACGCTGATCGAGCTCAGGTCCTTTATCTGCAGACCGGCTTCG
The DNA here is from genome assembly GCA_046595235.1 of Burkholderiales bacterium. Classification (GTDB taxonomy): domain Bacteria; phylum Pseudomonadota; class Gammaproteobacteria; order Burkholderiales; family SG8-41; genus JAQGMV01. The sequence goes on from JBKJPI010000485.1 coordinate 179, forward strand.
GCGTAAGCGAGTTTGTACGTCGTATTGTCCGAATCGAGCGAGAGGGCGCGCTCGAAGAACGGAATCGCTTCTTCGGGCTCGTGGAGCTGCATGTAGATCTGGCCCACCCGGAAGGTCATATCCGCTGAATCCGGCTGCTGCAGCAAATGGTCGTGAAGACGCTGGAGCTCGGCTTCGCGCTGCGTATCGACGACGTCCTTGTTTAGAAGCGGGCGCACCTTGCGCCCATTGAAGAAGACCTTGATGTCTTCGAACGTGTCGCGATCGACGAGCACATGCCCGGGCGCGCAGTGCTTTTCAAGCCGCGCGGCGAGGTTCACGATGTCGCCGATCGCCGTATACGTCTGGCGGCGGGTGCCGATGAGGCCGGTAATCGCGGAGCCGGAGGCAATGCCGATCCGCATGCTCCACGGGTAAGCGCGGCGTGCAAACACTTCCTGCATCTTGAGCGCGGCGACGACGGCCATCAGCCGGTGCGTCTGGAACTCGATCGGCGCGCCGAACTCGCACATGATCCCGTCGCCCATGTACTTGTCGATGTGCCCCCGGTACGCGAACAGGATGGGCTCCATGTCGGCGAGGTAGCGGTTGATCTCGGCCACCACGTTTTCGGGCGCCGTGGTTTCCGAGTATGTGGTGAAGCCCACCAGATCGGTAAACATCACGCTCATCGCGCGCTTCTCGCTGCGAAGCCTGCCCTCGATCATCAGGTTGACCACTGATGAATCCATCGTGGTGTACAGCGCCGTCTCCACTTTCTTCTTGAGCTCCTCTATGGCCTCCTTCGAAGCCTCGAGCTCGGTGGTGCGCTGCTGGACCCGCGCTTCGAGGTTTTCGCTGTAGTCGCGAAGCTCGGCGTTCGCCTTGTTGAGCGACTGCTGGTTCATCTCGAGCGATTGGTAAAGACCGGTCGTGGTGTCGATCTCCCCTTTCAGCTTTTCCTGAACGCGACCGACGACCGCGCCCGCAAGAATCAGGAAGCCGCCCCATGCGGCGATATGCACGTAGGTGTTGATGTCGCTGGGTTCGGCGATGAAAGCTTCCGGCTGAACGAGGAGATACGAAACGACCATGAGCAGGCACATGAATGCGCCGAGCACCGCCATGCGCGCACCCAGGTAATACGCACCCAGGATGACGGGCAGGAAATAGAAATTAAGGAACGCGAGCTTCTGCGGGATGAAGAAATTGATGAGCGCCGTCGATACGAGAACGAGCAGAACGAACGACTGCTCGAAATGCTTCAGGAAATAGTTTTTGAGGGCGTCCATTGACGTAGCCTAATAGCATGCTGCTGTAAAAGAGGGCAAGGCACTCCGTGCCGGCGGTGCTCTCAAGTGTGACTCATGGCACATCTCTGCAGCACTGCCGCGAGCCGTGTTGCTTGACGACAGAACGCTCGTTCTGTAGCCTTGAGAACGATCGTTCTCATCGGGCTCTCATGATCGACCAGACCTACCTTTCCAAGCTGCAGGACTATTACGCCCGGCATCAGGTGATCCCCTCGTATTCCGCGATGGGTGCGCTGTGGGGTATTTCGGCCAAATCCTGGGTGTCGAGCTGCGTCACGCGCCTCAAGGACGAGGGCTATCTCAAGGTCACGCCGGACAAGCGTCTCGCTCCAGCCGCGCGCTTCTTCGAGCGCAAGGTCGCGCACGCACCGGTCCGGGCCGGATTGCCGAGCGCGGCGCTCGAAGACGGCTACGACCTCGTAACGATCGACGATTACCTGGTGCGCCTGCCTTCGAAGACCACGCTGGTGCGCGTGAAAGGCGATTCGATGATCGAGGCCGGCATCTTCGAAGGCGACCTGGTGGTCGTCGAGCAGCAGCCGAACGCGAACATCGGCGACATCGTCGTGGCGATCGTCGATGACGAGTTCACGATCAAGCACCTCGAGCGCGAGCGCGGCGTGTTCGTACTCAAACCCGCGAACAAGGCCTATCCGACGATTCGCCCGAAGGGAAAGCTCGAGATCTTCGGTGTAATGGTGGGGCTGGTGCGCCGCGTGGAGCGCCCTTAACTGGCAGCTCTTGCTTCCGCTTCGATCTCCGCAAGCGCTTCGAGCATGCAGGTAACGCCGTAAGTCAGCACCTTTGCGCCGCAGGGATTGACGCAGACCATCAGCGCCTCGGCGATCTCTTCAGGCTCGAGACCGAGGTTCAGGCCCTGCTTGATGTGCTGCTTCAGGTGCGGCTGGTTAGGGGGATTCGACATTTCGACGGCGAGCGCGACGATATGGAAGAGCTCGTGCATCTTCTGGTCGAAACGTCGCGGTTTGAGGCGGATGACTTCGTCGAGCCTGACCAGCACCTCGACATAATCGGGAAATTTCTCGGCGATCCAGGTGTGCGCGGGGTAACGCGTGCCGCGCCGCTTTGCCATTTCGTCCGCGAGGCTGGACGCAGCTTCGGGTGGGGCGTTTTTTGTCATGTGGATTCCTGTTCGACGCGAATCGACTCAATCACCGTGTGCTTACTGGGTCGTCGTGATGCCCGTCTGCTTGATCACCTTCACCCACGTCGCGCGCTCGCTCCGCATGTAAGCGGCGAACTGCTGCGGGGAACTTCCGACGGCATCGGTGCCATCCGCCGCGAGGCGCGAGAGGACTTCAGGTTGCTTCAGCGCCTTCGCGGCTTCCGCGTGCAGCCGGTCGATGATTACAGCCGGCGTCTTTGACGGCGCGAGAAGTCCATGCCACTGCGTGACTACGAAGCCGGGCACCCCCGCTTCTGTCATCGTCGGCACATCGGGCAGCATCGGCGAACGCTTTTCGCTCGTAACCGCAATCGCGCGCACGCCTTTGGATCGGATGAGGTTTGCCATCGATGCGGCGCTCGACATCGTGAGCTGCGTGCGTCCGGACAGAAGGTCCGGGAACGACTGACCCACCCCTTTGTATGGAATGTGCGTGAGCTTGATGCCGACGATGCCGGACAGCAGCTCGAGCGCGAGCTGCTGCAGCGTACCGACCCCTGAGGACGCGTAATTGAGCTCCCCCGGCCGGGTCTTCGCATAGGCGATGAGCTCGCTCACGGTTTTCGGCGGCAGGTTCGGATGGACCGTCAGCACGTAAGGTGACGCGGTGAGCTGCGAGATGGGCGCGAAGTCACGGAACATGTCGTAGCTCGCCTTGCTCAGCTCGGCATTGATGATCTGGCTCACGCTGAAGATCATGATCGTATAGCCGTCGGGCACTGCGCGCGCCGTGGTTTCGAGCGCGATCGCGCCGCTTGCGCCGGTGCGGTTGTCGATCACGATCGAGCGCCCCATGCTCTCCGTCATGGAAGGTGTGACGGTGCGTGCGATCACGTCGAGGCCGCTGCCCGGCGCACTCGGTACCAGGAGACGAATGGGCCGCGCTGGATAGGTCTGGAATTGCGCCGACGCCGGGCCGGCGAAGACGCAGACGGTCAAACCAGTGATGAAAGTGCGTGTGCTGAGCGACATGCTTTCCTCGTAGGGTTCCTGAGGTGCGGCGGAACTTTGACGCATGACCTCATGCGCCGGCCTGCGTCACGCACGTGCCGATCCCACTATGTGGGTGCGTGCCGGTCCTGTGCGATGACGACGATCGCGCCTTCGGGTGCATACAGCTCGTGACGTGTGCCGGGCGGCACGTGCAGAATGCAGCGCTTTTTGACAGTGACGTGCTCTTCCTGGAGGTCGACGTCGAGCTCGCCTTCGACCACGAAGACCAGTTGCTCATTGTCGCGGCGGTAATTGTTGAGCGTCGCACCGGGGTCGAACCTGAAGACCCCCACGTGCAGGCGTTCGCCTGTCAGGAGCTTGCCGCGCATCCTGGGCGGAAGGCGCAGATCGCGATCGGCGGTAACTTCGGCGCTCGCGGCGCCGCGCCCTTTGTCCGTGTCTGTGAGCATGTCGTACACGTAGCGCTTTCCCGGCCCGGGGGCGCGCTGTTCGGAGGCTTCGAGAATCTGCGCCAGCGTTTCGCGCGGTTCCTCCGCGCGGTTGCCGAAACCTGCAAACGCGTTGGGCCCATCGTAGCGTCCGTCCACCGGCGGCCCGACAATGCCCGACCGCGTGTCCTTGATCGCGAGAAATATCAGCTCTTCATCAGGGCACGCGAGTCCCGTGTGCACCACGCTGCCAGGCGTGTGCAGTATCGAGCCGCGGGCGGCGAACACGCGGTCCCCTTCGATGTCGCTCATCATCGTGCCCTGGATGATGTAGTTGAACTGTTCGTTAGGATGCGAATGCGCTTTGGCGCCGGTGCCCCGCGCCTGCCTGCCGAGAGTGCAGATGATGTGCTCGCCGCGGAGGACCGCACCCACGGTCGACGATTTACCCGTCTCGATGCTCGGCCCGGAGAGAAGCCGGGTCGGCGTTACCTCGAGGCTGGTCGGTGCGGCCGGTAAGCGGTCGAGGGCCGCAAAGTCGTAAACGTGCTGAACGTGAGTCAGTGCTTCCGAGTCATTCATTGTTCTGAAATTCCGGTGCTAGTCGAGTGATACGCCCAGCCGGCGACCAATTTCGCCCCATTTCGTGTATTCGGCTTTGATGGTCCGGCCGAATTCCTCGGGCGTATTTGCGATGATGTCGTTCCCCTGGGAAACGAACAACTGCCGCGCGTCGGGTGTTGCGGCGATATCGACGATCTCGCGATGCAGTTTCTGAACCACCGGACGCGGCGTGCGCGCGGGCAGCATGAAGCCGTACCAGATGGTCGACTCGTACCCGGGCACGCCCGACTCCGCGATCGTCGGGATGTCCGGGACGCCTTCGCTTCTCTTCGAGCCCGAATGTGCGATGAGGCGCAGCCGGCCGGACTTCCAGTGACTTTGGGTCGAGAACATGTTGCTCAAGCCGACCTGGATCTCGTTACCGAGTTGCGCGGTCGTATACGCGGCGACGCCTTTATACGGGACGTGCGTCATGCGAAGACCCGCCATCGAATTGAGAAGCTCGGTCGAAAGATGCGCGATGCTGCCGGGCCCGGAGGAACCGTAATTGAGCTTCCCCGGGTTCGCTTTGCCATAAGCGACAAACTCTTTTACCGTCTTCGCCGGGAGAGACGGGTGCACCATCAGGCCGAGCGGGGCCGCGATGAGTAGTGTGACGGGCGCAAAGTCGCTCGTCTGGTAGGGCAGCCCTTTCTGAAGCGCTGCGCTGATAACGAAAGTCACAGAGACGACGAGCAGTGTGTGTCCGTCCGGTGTGGCTTTCGCCACGACGTCGGCACCGACCACACCTGATGCGGTAGGCCTGTTGTCGACGATCACGGCTTGCCCCAGCCGCTCCGAGAGCTTTGTGCCCGTGTATCGCGCCGTAACGTCGGTGCCGCCGCCGGGCGCAAAAGGCACCACGAGACGAATCGGTTTGACGGGATACGCCTGCGCCGCCACTGAGCCCGCTGCAGGCAGCCCCAGAAAAGAAACGATCACGCATGCAGAAAGGGCCAGCCTCACTTCCACTCCCAATCGATGTGCCAGCGTTCATTGTAACGGCGCCTCGTGTTGACAATGAGCGGTCAGTGACGCAATTTGTGTTGCTTCGGAGAAGGAGATCACGGTCATGGAGCTTACAAACGCGCAGCGCGAGCTTTTCGATTCACAGGGCTATCTCTTTTTCCCGAGCCTCTTCAGGCCTGACGAGATCGCGGTCCTCAATGCGGAGGTGCCGCGCCTTTACGCCGAGCGCCGGCCGGAGAACGTGCGCGAAAAAGGCAGTGAAGCTGTTCGCACTAACTTCGCAGCGCACCTTTACAGCGCTCCGTTCGCGAAGCTCGCGCGCCACCCCCGCATGGTGAAGCCGGTGATGCAGATTTACGGCGACGCGCTGTACATGCACCAGTTCAAGATCAACGGGAAGATGGCCTTCGATGGCGACGTTTGGCAGTGGCACCAGGATTACGGCACCTGGAAGAATGACGATCTCATGCCTGAGCCGCTCGCGATGAACGTGGCGATTTTTCTCGACGAGGTCAACGAATTCAATGGCCCGCTCATGTTCATTCCGGGCAGCCACAAACTCGGTGTCATCGACGCCATGCACGACACTTCGACGACGAGCTATCCGCTGTGGACGATCGATCCTGACACGATCTCGAAGCTGGTTCAGCGCGGCGGAATCGTTGCGCCGAAAGGCCCCGCCGGCTCGATGATCCTCTTTCACTCGTGCCTCGTGCATGCATCGACTTCAAATCTTTCGCCGTGGAACCGCGTAGCTGTGTATTTGAGCCTCTGCGCCGTGTCCAATCACATCAGGCGTTTCAAACGGCCTGAATATATCGCGCACCGTGACTTCACGCCGATCGAGTGCCTGCCTGACGATTGCCTGCTGAAGGACTACGACGTGCCGCTGCCGTGGAAGGACGGAACACCTGAATCTGCGCTGAGCGGATTGGCCGCTTAGCGCCGCGCGCTCGCGGCTTCAGGCGCTGCCTGCAAGGCTTCCCACACGCGCGAAGGCGTGTAGGGCATCTGCAGGTGAGTGATCCCGCGTGACCGCAGCGCATCCACTGTAGCGTTTGCAAGCGCCGGCAACGATCCGCTGCAGCCCGCCTCACCGACCCCCTTCGCGCCGAGCGCGTTCTCTTTCGTCGGTACTGGATGATCGTGCACCTCGATGCTCGAGAGCAGACGCGAGTGCGGCATGAAGTAGTCGGCGAAGCTTCCGGTAAGGAGCTGCCCCGTGCCCGCGTCATACACCGCGTGCTCCCCGAAGACCTGTCCTGCGCCTTGCACCACGCCCCCATGCACCTGGCCTTCGACGAGCGTCGGATTGATCACCGTGCCGAGATCGTCGACAGCGAGATAGCGCGCGATCGTCGATTCGCCCGTCTCGGGATCGATCTCGACTTCGGCAATGTGACAGCCGTTCGGGTAAGTCGCGCCGAAGACGCCGGCTGCAGTCGTATTCAGCGGGTGAGGCTTCGCGTCTGCCAGCGCGCGGGCAAGCTCCACCCATCCGATCGAGCGCTCTCCGGCATGAAAGCGGCCTTCGCTGTAGCGCAGTTCCTCCGGCGCGGCATTGAGCTTCTCCGCGGCATGCGGGCGCGCGAGGTCTGTCAGCTTTTCTCCGAGTACTTTGAAGGCGCTGCCGGTGCCGAGCACGCCGCGTGATCCACCCGTACCATTCCCCACGAGGTCAGCCGCAGGCGGGCTCGGGTGGAAGCGGATGTCCTCGGTGCCGATGCCAAGCGCGTCCGCAACGATCTGCGGAAAAACGGTCTCGTGCCCCTGTCCGGACGACTGTGTGACGGCGAAGAGCGTCATACGTCCATCCGAATCGAATTCGACCGCCACTTCGTCTTTCGCCGCCGCACCGCCGCCGCCGGCCTCGAGGTAGGTCGCGATGCCGATGCCGCGCAGCTTTCCCGCGCTCTCCGCCGCAGCCTTGCGCGCGGGGAAGCCCTTCCAGTCTGCCCGTTTCAGCGCGTCGTCCATAACCGCCTCGAAATCGCCCGAGTCGTAGGTGCCTGCATTCGGCGTCTTGTAGGGCATCGCTTCGGGCGAAATGAAGTTGCGCCGGCGGAGCTCGATGGGGTCGAATCCATGCTCGTGCGCTGCGTAATCTACGAGACGCTCCACTGCATAAGCGATGTCCGGCCGACCCGCGCCGCGATAGGCGGATATCGGCACCGTGTTGGAGTAGGCGAGCCGCACACGCGCATACATTGCGGGGATGCTATACACGCCGCCCATCGTGACGGTGAGGTTCTTTGTGGCGATGAACGAGCCGAACGGTCCGCCGTACGCGCCCAGGTCCGCGCGGTCATCCCATCGGATCGCTAGAAATTTACCGTCGCCGTCGAGCGCGAGCTCGCCCGTGAGGGACAGTGCACGTCCATGATGGTCGCTCATGAAGGTTTCAGCACGCGTCGCGACCCAGCGCACGGGCCGTTCGAGCTTTCGTGCCGCCAGCATGATCGCGAAATACTCGGGATATGCGCCGCCGCGCACGCCGAAGCTTCCGCCGACATCCTGCGCAACGAGCGTGATCTTGTTTTTGTCGACGCCGCTCACATGAACGATCTGCCCTTTCATGCCCCCGACGCCCTGCAGCGGGACATGAATCGTGTAGTGCGAATTTGCCGCATCGAATTTGACAAGACACGCGCGCGGTTCGAGCGCATTCCCGACGAGGCGCTGGCTGTCGACGCGCACGCGGCTGACGTACCTGGCGTGCGCAAAGGCGTGCTGCGTGGCCCCTTCGTCACCTGAGTCGAACTCGAACGCGAGGTTTCCCGGCACTTCCGCGTGCAGTTGCGCAGCGCTTTCTTCCATTGCGTCTTCGAAGCTCGTCGCGGCTGGAAGCTCGCGATACTCGACATCCACGAGCTCGCGCGCGTCCTCCGCAATTGCGGCCGTTTCGGCGACGATCATTGCGACCGGCTCGCCGACATAGCGCACGCACTTCATCGCGAGTACCGGGTGAAACGGTTTGCGGATCGCCTGCCCGTCTTTGCCGGGATAGCTCACGATGTTCGGCAGCGATTTGAAGCCGGCTTCACGCGCATCGTCACCGGTCAGAACCAGCTTCACGCCGGGATGCGCAAGTGCCCTGCTGGCGTCGATGCCCAGGATTTCCGCATGCGCACGGTCAGCGCGGAGAAAAACTGCATGCAACTGATCCGGCAGGTTCCAGTCAGCCGTATAGCGGCCTTGTCCCGTGACAAGGCGAAAATCTTCCCTACGAATCATGTTTTAACCGTCCTGCAAGTGAGGTCGCGCTACTGCGCGGTCCAGCCGCCATCGATCGACATCAGCGCACCGTTGATCGAAGCCGCGTCATCGCTTGCAAGATACAGCGCCAGCGATGCAACCTGCTCGATCGTCACGAACTTGCCCGTTGGCTGTGCGCTCAAAAGCACGGTCCTCACGACCTCCTCTTCGGAGATGCCGCGGGCGCGGGCGGTATCCGGTATCTGCCTTTCGACGAGCGGCGTGCGCACGTAACCCGGGCAGATCGCGTTCACCGTGATCCCGATCGCGCCGACTTCCAGAGCGACGGTTTTGGTAAGCCCGGCCAGGCCATGCTTCGCGGCGACGTATGCAGACTTGAATGGGGAAGCAACGAGCGCGTGTGCGGAAGCGATGTTGATGATTCGCCCCCACTGGCGCTTCTTCATCGCAGGCAACACATGTCGAATCGTATGAAAGGAAGAGACCAGATTGATCGCGATGATCGCTTCCCACTTCTCGGGAGGGAATTCGTCGATCGGCGCCACGTGCTGTATCCCGGCGTTGTTCACGAGAATATCCACCGCGCCGAATTCCGCGACAGCGCCTGCAATCATTGCATCGATTGCCGCGGCGTCCGTCATGTCAGCCGCGTCGTACCGCACGGCGACGCCGTGACGCGTTTCAAGCTGCTTGCGGATTTCTTCGATCTCGCCGGCGGCGCCGAGCCCGTTCAGGACGATGTTGGCGCCGGCTGCTGCGAGCTTCCCGGCGATGCCGAGTCCAATCCCGCTCGTCGAGCCCGTCACAAGCGCGGTCTTACCCTTCATACGGCGGCAAACACTGTCATGAATTCCATGCTCGAAATGCGTCGGGCCATCTTAGCACCACGGGCGGGATTCACTGCTGCGCGGCGGCGCTCTGTTGCTGCTGCACGAGGCAATACAGCATCGATCGATCTTTTTCCGTCATACGCGGGTTCGGGTCATCCGGTGCGAAGCGCCGCTTGTAGGCCGCAGCGGCCGCGTCCAGATTCCAGACACTGTAGCCGAAGGCCTGCAGCAGCAGCGACGCATCGATGCCCGGCGGCACCGATGGATAAGGAGGCTCGCACCAGACCCCAAATCCGTTTTGCGAGAGCCGCCGCCATGGAAAAAACGCACTCGGGTCGACTTTGCGGCCGGGCGCGATGTCGCCGTGGCCCAGGAATGCGGAAGGCGGCAGCCGGTAACGCACCTTGATATCCGCGAGCAAAGAAAGCAGCGCGACGATCTGGGGTTCTGCGAATGGCTCGCGTCCGCTGTTGTCGAGCTCGATGCCTATCGACGTCGAATTGAGGTCGATCTGTCCTGCCCAGGACGATTCGCCCGCGTGCCATGCGCGCTTCCTTTCGTCGACCAGATAGAAGATTTTACCGCCGCGATCGACGAGGTAATGCGAGCTCACGCCGGAGCCGCGCGTAGTCAGTGTTCGCAGCGACTCCTCGGCGCTTGCATCGCTCGTGTGGTGGAGCACGACGTGGGCCGGACGCCGCTCGTCGAAGTTGGGTGACGCGATATGCTCGACGGCGACGCCAGGCACGACCCATCCGGGCGCTGACGCACGCTGCGGCGGGAGCGGTGCGCACGCGCTCGCTGTCAGACACAACAGCACGAGAAAACTACGAAGTGAAAACATCGAGCGATTCGTGGGACTGGTGGTTTGACCCTGTCAATGTGCGAGGGTAGCATCCCATCGCTCGCAGCCCTACAGTCTCCAGTTCGCCCTGGCGAACGCACATCATGACCCGCCTCACACTTCCTGAATTGACTGCGCTCGCGTCGGCGGCGATGCGCGCAAGCGGCGCGTCTGAAACGCAGGCGCGCGCGGCGGCGCACTGTCTCGTTACAGCCGATGCGCAGGGCCTTGCAACGCACGGCGTGTCGCGCGTTCCGACCTATTGCGCGCATCTCAAGTCGGGGCGCACGCGCGGTGATGCTCTGCCGCGTGTGATCCGGGACAGCGGTGCGGCGTGTCTCATCGACGCCGATGTCGGTCTCGGTTTCGAGCCTTGCGAACTGGCACTCGCGGAGGCCATGGAGCGCGCGCAGTCTCACGGCATCGGATTCGCCGGCGTCACCAACAGCCATCACTGCGGTGCGCTCGGCGTCTTGCTTGAGCCCGTCGCCGCGCGCGGAATGGTAGGCCTTGCGTTCAGCACCGCGCCGGCGGCGATATCCCCGTGGGGCGGGAAGCGCGCGCTCTACGGCACGAACCCTGTAGCGGCGGTGTTTCCACGCCGCAGTGCGCCCCCGCTCATCATCGACCTCTCGCTTACGCAGGTGACGCGCGGGCAGATCCTGCTGTTACAGAAAGAAGGCAAGCCCATCCCGGAGGGGTGGGGCATGGACAAGGACGGTAAACCGACGACCAACGCCGACGAAATTCTTTTTGGTGGCAGCCTGCACGCCGTCGGTGGCCTCAAGGGAACGATGCTCGCGCTCGCAGTCGAGCTCATCTGCTGCGCACTTACCGGGGCGATGTTGTCGCACGAGCTCGAGTCGCTGCTTCTTTCCGAGGGCACGCCGCTCAAGCTGGGGCAGGCGTTCATTGTGCTGAACCCCGGATCGCTCGCAGGTGACGCAATTTACGGCGAGCGCGTGGAGTCGCTGGTGGCGGCGATGCTCGAGGAAGAGGGTGTGCGCCTGCCGGGTGAGCGCAGACACCGCCTTGCGGAGCTTGCGGCGCGTGAAGGAATCGAAATGAGCGACGTACTGGTGGCCGAGTTGCGGGCACTCGCGGCAGTGCGTCCGACTTAAGAGTGCGACCCGCGATGGCGGCGAGTCGCCACTTTTATATCCAGAGCGGCACAACACCGCGAACGCCTTGAGCTATCGCATACCGCCTCCCTTATCGAGCCGTATAAACGCCGGTGTCAGGCGCGCACGCTTGCGGGCGTCGCTTGCACGCCGTGCTTAGCTGACTCTCTGATACGTGACAGACGCTCCATGTGCTCACCGATTCTAAGAAACATGATGAACACAACACCCACTGAAGCAAGGAGCCGCATCACGTCGTAGATGCGTGCGGACTGAAGCCAGGGTAGCCACCAAAGCGAGTCGCTAGAAACAGTGCCTTGAACCAGTAGCCACGCAGGCAAGGTTGTGAAGAGATGAAACCCGCCCCAAATCACGATCAACGTGACAATGGCGACTGGAATCGAGAGGCAGGTGAAATCAACGAAAAAGTTCTTTCGCGGATCAATTCGGCATTTTCTGAGGCAAGAGTTGACACCGGTAATGCAGATTAGTACCAGCAGAACCATCTCAATGAGCCAGACCGACCAAAAGAACGACGGCACATCCGTGGTAGTGGGTGCGGGAAAAAGGTACAGATACGAGGGCACGATCCAGACGCAAAAGTTAAGTATCAAATAGACGGCTTGCTGTTGGGGCGTCACGCGATCCGCCGCGAGATCCTGAACCAGGCCGTTCGCACTAAATATGTGGATGGTCATCCTTAGTCCTTAGTCAGCTAAACGTCATATTGAGCGGCGCGCGGCTTTACGCGCGTCCGCTCGAACTAAAGTTATACGTCGTTCCTTCACCAAGCGCACCTTCACCGTGTACCCAAGCGCTTTTGCATACCTCTGCAGCGTGGCAATGGAAGGAGAGTGCTGCGACTCTGCGGATTCGAGGCGCGCGATCGCCGATTGCGTTGTCCCAATGCGCTTAGCAACTTCTGCCTGGGTCAACCCTGACTCCGCTCGCGCCTTCAGCACCTCGTCAAGAAAGGCAAACTCTTCGGCCGAGGCATCATAGGCCTCCTTTACTTCAGGCCGGGCTAGGGCTCGACGCTTAAACTGCTTCAGTGTGCTTGTCATGTGACTTCCTTCATTCGGCGCCGCGCAACTTCAAGCTCCTAGGAGGGGTCTTGTTCGATTTCTTCACGAATTGGTGAAGAACGACAATGCGTCGATCGACGACCGTGCAGTAAAAGACCCGCGCA
>JBKJPI010000603.1:0-2560 GCA_046595235.1 Burkholderiales bacterium
TCCCGGGAACTCGGGCGGGCCGCTGTTCAATATGCGGGGCGAAGTGGTGGGCATCAATTCCGCGATCTACAGCCGCACTGGCGGCTTCATGGGTCTCTCATTCGCGATCCCGATAGACGTTGCCAACAACATCGTCGAGCAACTGAAGACCGCGGGCCGGGTGATTCGCGGGCGTATCGGCGTCGTCATCCAGCCGATGACAAAAGAGCTTGCCGACAGCTTCGGCCTGACGAAGTCTCAAGGTGCCCTCGTAAGCTCGGTCGAGAAGGGCGGGCCTGCCGAGAAAGCGGGCGTCGAACCGGGCGACGTCATTCTTCGCTTCGATGGCAAGCCGGTGAACTCTTCCGAAGACCTGCCGCGCATCGTCGGGGCAACGCGACCGGGGAGCCGCTCCGCGCTTCAGGTGTGGCGCAACAAGCAGACACGCGATCTTCCGGTCGTCGTGGCCGAGTTGCAGGATGATCGCTCAGCCGCTCAGAAGCCGCGTTCGGGTAAGCCGCCCGCAGCGACGCAAGGTGTTTTCGGGATGCAGCTGTCGGAGCTCACCGAAGCGCAACGTAAAGAGCTCAAAGTCGAAGGAGGCGTACTGGTGGCCGATGCACAGGGCGCCGCAGCTCGCGCGGGTATTCGCCGTGCAGACGTCATCACTGCCGTCAACAACCAGGATGTGAAGTCGGTCGAGCATTTCCGCGAGCTCATGGGCCAGGTCGAGAAAGGCCGCATCGTTGCGTTGCTTGTTCGCCGCGGCGGCAATTCGCTCTACATTCCGTTTCGAGCCGATGCGAATTGAACGTTGAGCCCGCAAGGCCTGACGCTCACGGTACTCAGCCGGACCTACTGTCACCTCTGCGATGACATGGTCGCGGGCCTGCATGAACTGCAGGCCCGTTTTCATTTCCTGATCGAAGTCGTGGACGTCGACGCCGACGCCGAGCTCGAAACCCGCTACGGCGAGGACGTGCCGGTGCTGCTCGCAGGCGAGCGGGAGCTTTGCAGGCACGTCCTCGACCGCGGCTTTGTTACTGATTATTTGGCGGGAATCGGCTAAAATCGGTGGCTTCCGTCGCCAGCAAATGAAAGTAGGGGACAGACCCCAAGCCGGAAAAACCGGGGTCTGTCCCCTATTTTTATTCTTCTATGCAGCACATCCGCAATTTCTCCATCATCGCGCACATCGACCACGGCAAGTCCACGCTGGCTGACCGCATCATTCAGACGTGTGGGGGGCTTTCGGATCGCGAAATGGAAGCGCAGGTGCTCGATTCGATGGACCTCGAGCGAGAGCGCGGCATCACCATCAAGGCGCAGACCGCCGCTTTGAGCTACAAGGCCCGCGATGGCCAGATCTATCAGCTCAATCTGATCGACACCCCCGGCCATGTCGACTTTTCCTATGAAGTCTCACGCTCATTGTCCGCCTGTGAAGGGGCGGTGCTGGTCGTGGACGCATCGCAGGGCGTCGAAGCGCAGACGGTGGCCAACTGCTATACCGCCATAGAGCAGGGCGTCGAAGTCGTTCCGGCGCTGAACAAGATGGATCTGCCGCAGGCAGACCCGGCGCGTGTCATCGCGGAAATCGAAGACATCATCGGCATTCCGGCGCAGGACGCGGTCAAGGTGAGCGCCAAGACCGGCGAAGGGGTGATCGACATCCTCGAAGCCGTGATCGTGAGGATTTCACCCCCCAAGGGCAATCCTTCAGGCCCGCTGAAGGCTTTGATCATCGATTCCTGGTTCGACAACTATGTCGGCGTGGTGATGCTGGTGCGCGTCGTCGATGGGCAGTTGCGTCCGAAAGATCGCATACAGTTCATGTCGACGGGCGCGCCTTATCTCTGCGAACAGGTCGGCGTCTTCACGCCGAAATCGCGCGTGAAGAGCGAGCTTTCCGCAGGCGAAGTGGGCTTCGTCATCTCAGGCATCAAGGAGCTCAAGGCGGCGCGTGTCGGGGACACGCTCACGCGCGTCGACGATCCTGCGCCGGAGGCGTTGCCCGGCTTCAAGGAAATCAAGCCGCAGGTCTTCGCGGGCCTCTATCCGGTCGATTCGAGCGAGTACGATTCGCTTCGCGACGCGCTCGAGAAGCTTCATCTCAACGACGCGTCGCTCAAGTACGAGCCTGAGTCGTCGCAGGCGCTCGGGTTCGGCTTCCGCTGCGGCTTTCTGGGCCTTCTGCATATGGACATCGTCCAGGAACGGCTCGAGCGAGAGTACGGTATGGCGCTGATCACGACGGCGCCCACCGTCGTTTATCAGATCGTCAGGAAGGACGGCACGATCACCGAAATCGAGAACCCTTCGCGCCTCCCGGACGCAACGCTCATCGAGGAAGTGCGCGAGCCCATGATCAGGGCGTCGATTCTCGTACCCCAGGAGTACGTCGGCGCGGTCATCACGCTTTGCACGCAGAAGCGTGGCTCGCAGAAGAACATGCAGTATCTCGGGCGCCAGGTGATGCTCACTTACGAGCTCCCGCTCAACGAAGTGGTCATGGATTTCTTCGATCGTCTGAAATCTGTTTCGCGGGGCTATGCGTCGCTCGACTACGAGTTCATGGAAT
>JBKJPI010000038.1:0-6496 GCA_046595235.1 Burkholderiales bacterium
GATCGAGTATCCGGACGAGGGAGAGCGGCGGGTGATGCTGGGAAAGCTGCTCGGCATCGAGGACTGTGTCTGGCTGCAGGTTGATGGCCTTGCGAAAGTCCATGCAATTGCCGACGAAGACCTCGAGCGCGAAACGGACGAAAAAACATCGGCGGTGCATTTCCTGCGCTTTGAGCTCACGCCCGAGATGATCGCTGCGGTTAAACAGGGCGCTGCAGTGGCGGCGGGAGTCGACCATCTGCACTATCAGGTCAGCGCCTGCGCGCTTCCACCTGCTGTGGCGGCATCGCTCGCCAACGATCTGGCGAGCTAGCGACGCCGGCGGGCGTGCGCACTCGGCGCTTGCGGCACAATAGCGCTCTTCTGCGTTTCTTTAAGCGAAATTGCATGCGGGAAAGTAAACACCGGAGTACAGCGCTGCAGATCAAGCCGCTGCTATGCCTGGCGGCACTGCTCGTTTCACCCGCCGTATGGAGCGCACTCGCGACCGAATGGGCGGGATGGGAATACGACTTCGAGGAAGAAAAGAAGTCGTGGAAAGAAATACAGGCGCAGATCCCGCCATTTCCAAAAGATCAGAATCTCGTTCGTCTCGAGGCGGGAAGCGAAACCGCACACAGGTTCTACGTCGACGCCGACTCGGTTTCGGTCGGAGCTGACGGCATCGTGCGCTATACGACCGTTATAAAAACAACCGGCGGGGCTATCAACGTCGCTTTCGAAGGCATGCGCTGCGAAACGCGCGAAGCAAAGCTCTATGCGCTGGGTCAGAGGGACGGCACGTGGTCGCGGGCGCGAAATCCGCGGTGGCAACGCATCGTTCTCCGTGATCTCACGCCGCATCACTACGTGCTTTATCGCGAATACTTCTGCCCGTCACCCGCGCGGGCGACATCGCCGAAGACCGCGGTCGACGCGCTCCGGCGCGGCGTCGGTCTCGGCACGTCGCAATTCAATGTCGACTAGCGCTCCTGCGTAGAGGCGGCGTGCGTTTGCAGGCCATGGTCGACGTCGCGGTGTTCGCCTGCGCGCGATGATTCGCCACAGCTCGATGCGGCTCGGCTCACGAAACAACGCCGCCGAGGGGCCTGCAGGCCTACAGGAGAACCAGGTTATCCCGGTGAATGAGCTCAGGCTCGTCCACGTAGCCCAACTTCGCTTCGATCGCGCTCGATGGCGTACGCAGGATGCGGCGTGTGTCGAGCGAGTTGTAGTTGATGAGCCCGCGCGCAATCTCGTTGCGTGCTTCGTCGAGGCAGCTCACGGCTTCGCCGCGCTCGAATTCGCCAAGAGCCTGATGCACCCCGATCGGAAGGAGGCTCTTGCCATCGACCTTGAGCGCCTTGACTGCACCTGCGTCCAGCACGAGCTGCCCCCGCACCTGCAGGTGGTCGGCAAGCCACTGTTTGCGAGCTGCAAGTGTGGCGCTTTCGGCAATGAGCTGTGTGCCGATGGCTTCACCCGATGCGAGCCGCAACAACACATCGCGCTCACGTCCGAAAGCGATGACGATGTGGGCACCGATTCGCGCCGCTCGTTTCGCGGCAAGCACCTTGGTAAGCATGCCGCCGAGCCCTATTGCACTGCCGGCGCCGCCCGCCATCGCTTCCAGAGCAGGATCGCCTGCCCGCGCTTCAGCGATCAAGCGCGCATCGGGATGCTTGCGCGGATCGCGGTCAAAAAGACCCGTCTGGTCGGTGAGTATCACGAGCGCATCGGCTTCGATCAGATTGGTGACAAGGGCCGCGAGTGTGTCGTTGTCGCCGAATCGGATCTCATCGATCGCGACGGTGTCGTTTTCGTTGATGATTGGAATCACCCCGAGCGCAAGAAGCGTGCGCAGCGTCGAGCGCGCGTTTAGATAACGCTTGCGATCGGCTAAGTCTTCGTGGGTAAGGAGGATCTGCGCGGCGACGAGCGCGTGCTCGCGGAAGCACGATTCGTAAACCTGTATGAGGCCCATTTGTCCGACGGCGGCCGCAGCCTGCAGCTCGTGAAGCGCGTGGGGCCGGCGCTTCCAGCCCAGCCGCTGCATGCCTTCGGCAATCGCTCCGCTGGAAACGACGACGACCTCGCGCCCCTGATGGCGCAGCGCGGCGATCTGCTGTGCCCATTGTGTAAGAGCCTCGCGATCCAGGCCCTGACCATCGTTGGTTACGAGACTGCTGCCAACCTTTACGACGAGGCGTGTGGCCTTCTCGATCGCGGAGACCATGTCAGGCGGTAGAGCTTTCCCGTACTTGCTGGTCGATGTGGTCCATTACCGCATAAGTAAGAGCAGCGCAGCCCTCGCCTGTGAGAGCGGAGATGAAGAAGGTGTTCCCTTTCCATCCGAACTTTTTGATAAAAGTTTTCAGCGTCTTCTCGCGCGTTTCAGCCGGAAGGAGATCTACCTTGTTGATCACGAGCCAGCGCGGCTTCGCGTGAAGCTGGACGTCATACTTCTTGAGTTCTGCGACGATCGCCGTTGCGTCACCCACCGGATCGGCGCCTTCGTCGAGCGGCGCGATGTCAACGATGTGCAGCAGGAGCTTCGTACGCTGCAGATGTCGCAGAAACTGGTGGCCGAGCCCGGCACCTTCCGCGGCGCCTTCGATGAGCCCGGGAATGTCTGCGATCACAAAGCTGCGCGCTTCGTCCGCACGCACAACGCCCAGATTCGGTGCCAGGGTCGTGAATGGATAATCCGCGACTTTCGGACGCGCCGCTGACACCGAGCGGATGAATGTCGACTTGCCGGCATTCGGCATGCCGAGAAGCCCCACGTCGGCGAGTACTTTCAGCTCGAGCTTGAGCTTGCGCGTGACACCCTCTTCGCCGCGCGTGAACTGCCGCGGTGCGCGATTCACACTCGACTTGAAATGCAGGTTTCCGAGACCGCCCTTGCCGCCTTTTGCTATGAGCGCGCGTTCTTCGTGCGCGGCGAGGTCTGCGATGACTTCGCCGGTCTCGAAATCCATGATGACGGTACCGACCGGCATGCGGAGCTCGATATCCGCGGCAGAACGCCCGTAGCAGTCAGCACCCATGCCCTTGCCACCGTTTTTCGCGCGGTGAATCCGCGCGTACCTGTAATCGATGAGGGTATTTATATTGCGTTCTGCGATCGCATGAATGCTCCCGCCGCGGCCGCCGTCTCCACCATCAGGCCCGCCGCGCGGCACGAACTTCTCACGGCGAAAGCTCGCGGCGCCGTCCCCACCGTTGCCGGCGTGGACTTCAATCACTGCTTCGTCGATGAATTTCATGAAATCGGAAAAAAAATAGGATCTTCGGAAAGTGGGTGAATGTCACACTGCGACGCCGCCTCACCAACAGAAAAAAAAAGCCCTGCTCGAAAACAGGGCTTTGATGCGGCGCCCGAAGCGTTTCAGGCGGGGACGACGCTCACGGTCTTGCGCTTCGCGGCACCGTTCTGGCCGAACAAGACCCGCCCGGTCACTTTCGCAAAGAGCGTGTGGTCGCGACCAATGCCGACGTTCTCGCCGGGATGCACCTGTGTCCCGCGCTGGCGAATGATAATGCTGCCCGCCGGAATGAGCTCCCCGCCGAATGCCTTGACGCCAAGGCGCTTCGCCTGCGAATCGCGCCCGTTGCGTGAACTTCCGCCTGCTTTCTTGTGTGCCATTCTTAAGCCCCTTGCCCCGAAATGCCGACGATCTCGATCTCGGTATAGTTCTGACGATGCCCCTGGCTCTTGCGGTAGTGTTTGCGGCGGCGCATCTTGTAAATGTGTACCTTGTCTCCGCGGCCGTGTGAGACCACTTTTGCGGTAACGCTCGCACCGCTGATGAGCGGCGCCCCCATTGTCGTCGTTTCGCCATTGCCGAGGAAGAGCACCTGATCGAGCACGACTTCGGCGCCAATGTCTGCAGAAAGCGTTTCTACTTTGAGTTTTTCACCGGCGGTGACCCTGTATTGCTTGCCGCCGGTTTTGATAACTGCATACATGTGAACCGCCTTGAGCTTGAAAGCTGGAAAACCGCGCATTCTACGAAAACTGCGGCCTCCAGTCAAAGTATAATCGCGGTCTCCAATACGGCTTAGCCCTGATTTTCAATGGCTTAGCCGGGATTCTGCGTCTTTTGGCGCCCCCCGGGCCGTCGGCCTGCCCTTCATTGATCGTCAAACGCCCAGGTTTTCCGCTGCCGTGACCATAGACGCGATACGTGAGTTCATAGCCGGGGATCTCGCGGCCGTGGACGACGTGATCCGGCGGCGCCTGCAGTCCGAAGTGGTGTTGATCCGCCAGATCGCCGACTACATCATCGGCGGCGGCGGTAAACGCCTGCGCCCGGCGCTCCTTATCCTCTCTGCACGCGCGTGCGGCTACGAAGGGCGCGACCACCACGAGCTCGCGGCTGTCGTCGAATTCATCCACACCGCGACACTCCTGCACGACGACGTGGTCGACGAGTCCGGTTTGCGTCGGGGTCAGGCGACCGCGAACTCGCTTTTCGGTAATGCGGCGGCGGTTCTCGTGGGCGATTTTGTGTACTCCCGCGCATTCCAGATGATGGTGGAAGTGGAGGACATGCAAGTGCTGCGCGTTCTAGCCGACGCGACGAACGTCATTGCAGAGGGCGAAGTTCTCCAGCTCATGAACTGCCGCAACCCCGATCTCACGGAGGAGGGGTACCTGCAGGTGATCCGCTACAAAACCGCGAAGCTTTTTGAGGCCGCAACGCGGCTTGGCGCGATTCTCAGTCACGCAGGCACCGAAGCGGAAGAGGCGATGGCGGCCTACGGCGCGCACCTCGGCACCGCGTTTCAGCTCATCGACGATGTGCTCGATTATTCCGGTGACCACGCAGTCATCGGAAAGAACGTGGGCGACGATCTGGCCGAAGGCAAGACGACGCTGCCGCTGATTTACGCGATGAAGCACGGCACGCCTGAGGCTGCGGAACGCGTTCGGCACGCGATCCGCTCGGGCGGCATCGATGAGCTGTCAGCTGTGCTGGACGCGATCCGCGCCTCCGGTGCGCTGGAGTACGCAAGGGCTCAGGCGGAAGCCGAATCACGCACCGCATGCGAAGCGCTGGCGGCCCTTCCGCGTTCAAACTACCGTGATTATTTGCTACAATTGGCCGACTTTGCGGTGACGCGAACGTACTAGCCGTATCAGCCTTTCTCTCGGGCGCCGTATAGCCTGCTTCATTGTCGAATCGGCGCCTCGCTTGTGTTTCAAATCGGGGTGTAGCTCAGCCTGGTAGAGTACTGCGTTCGGGACGCAGGAGTCGGAGGTTCGAACCCTCTCACCCCGACCATTTCTTTTCTCTTTGCAGCAGAAGGCCGGCACGCTGCATGAACCGCGCTATCGACGCGCGAAACCGGTTACGGCAGACTACCGCGACACAACTTTCGCGGATCGGCGATTGAAATTCCTTTTGCTCGTCATCATCATCGTCGCCGTTTACTGGATCTTCACGTCATATAAACGGAAGGTCCAGCGAAAGCCGCCGGCCCCGCAGGCAGCCGGCGCCGAAGATATGGTTCGCTGTGCTCAGTGCGGCCTGCACCTTCCGCGAAGCGAGAGTCTTCCAGCAGGCCAATCGTTCTACTGCAGCGCTGAGCACCGCCGGCTGCGGGAACCCCTCGACTGAGCGCTTCTTCTTGCCGATCGCCGTCGAACCTCTGCTGACGTCGGCGGGGGGCGCTTCCCACACGGTGGGACAAGGCGACGCCGCGATCTGGCGCTCGCTCTTCTACTTCAACGTCTATCGCCTCACGGGGGCCGTGCTGCTCCTGGTCATGGCGACCGCCTGGGGAGACACGCTGCCTTTCGGCTCGCGTGACTACCGGCTGTTCGTGCTTGCGACTGCCGTGTACTGCGCAGTCTCGCTCGTATATTTCACGCTGATCCGCATTCGCTGGCGGTTCGACCTGCAGCTGAACGTGCAGGTCGCCAGCGACGTCATCGCGATTTCGCTTCTCACTTACGCGAGCTGGGGCATCTCGAGCGGCCTCAGCCTTCTTCTGCTTACCACGCTCGCTGCTGCCGGGCTGATCGCGCGGGGGCGCCTCACGCTCTTCTATGCGGCACTGGCGAGCATCGGTGTCCTGCTCGAGCACACCTATGACGTGCTGCACTTCGATGCGCCGATCGCGCAGTACGCGCAAGCGGGCCTCCTTTCAGCCGCCTACTTCATGGTGGCGTGGCTCGCGCATGCACTGGCGAAGTTTGCCGTCGAAAGCGAAGAGCTGGCGGCCCAGCGCGAAATCGATCTTGAAAACATGGCGCAGGTGAGTGAGCACGTAATCCAGGACATGCAGGACGGCGTCCTCGTCGTCGACGGGAACGGCGTTATCAGACAATTCAATACGCGCGCGGAGAGAATCCTCGGCCCGATGTGGGGTCGCCGCGACGTGCCTTTGAGCGAGTACGCGCCGCCTCTCGCGCGCCGCTTCGAAGTATGGCGGGAAGACGGCCGAGGCGGTGAGAGCGCCAGCGATCTGCCGCTGTCACGCGCCATGGGCGCGCGCTTCGTACCGG
>JBKJPI010000100.1:0-3943 GCA_046595235.1 Burkholderiales bacterium
ACACGGGCGCAGGCGACGTGACCATCCAGTCAGCCGGATCGCAAACCTTTGCTGTGCGGGCTTCAATTTTTTCACCTGGGGCATTCGCAAGCGGCGGCTCGCGCTTCATCGATGTGCGCACGTCGGCGGGCTCGACGGGCAACTCAAGCATTACCGCGGCGGGCAACCAATGGATCCGCACTTCGGATGGAAGCGCCGGTCCGGGCGGCAACACCAGCCTGCGGGTCGTCTCATTCGGTTCCGGCACGGCAAGCATCGATTCTGCCGCAACACAGCTTTTCGAAGTGGACTACACCGAGTATCTGATTGCGGGCGCGACTGTGCCGGGAACCCTGACAGTGGGCGGTGCAACGGCGGCCGGCACCTCCCGCATCCAGGCGGCGTCGCAGGCGATCTTCGCGCGTGCGACGACACTGCAGGGCGGTGGCGCGGGCAGCAGCGCGAAGATAACAGCGACGAGTACGCAGGCACTCAGCGTGCTCGACGGCGCATTTAATGTGCTCGGCGGCAGTGGCGCCGGCGCAAGTGCATCGATTGATGCACCTGACCAGAGCATCGTCGCGAACGGGGCGACGCGCATCGCGGGTGGGACGGCCTTCGCCGCAAGCGCCTCCGTCGCGTCAACGAACTCGCAAACGCTCGCAAACACCCGGGGCGGATTGACTGTCGAGGGCGGGGCGGTTGGTGCGGGCGCCCGTGTGACTGCAGTGGGTAACCAGCTCCTCACCTCCGGCGGCGACATGACGCTCTCGACGAACAACTCGAGCGCAACGATCGATACTGCGGGGATGCAGAATCTGATCGTCGCCGGCACACTGACTTTGAACGGCGGTGCCGGCGGCACAGCTCGGCTGACGTCGGGCGGCGCACAGGGCCTCATCTTCGGCGCGCTCGCGCTGAACGCGAACACAGGCGGAGCGTCGATCGACACTTCAGCGACCCAGTCGCTGAGCGGCGGCGCGATCACGCTCACCGGAGGCGCGGGCTCCGGCACGAGCGCACTACTGAGCGCCGGCGGCACCCAAACGATTTCCGGCACGGCGATCACCCTCAGCGGCGGCTCCGGTGTCGATGCCTCCACCCGCATCACCAGCGCAGGTGCGCAGACGATCTCGTTTGACGACCTCACGCTGCAGGCAGGCACCGGCGTTCGCGCGTTCGCGCGGATCGACTCCGACGCCATGCAGGCATTGAACGGCAGGGCCGGTGATGTGAATCTGACGGCGACAGCGTCGGCGAGCGCGACGATCGAGGGTCACTCGCAGACACTCACGTGCGGGGCGAGCTGCGACGTGACCCTGCAGGGAGCGAGCGGCACCAGCGGGGCGATCTCCGAAGCGGTCTTGCGGAACCGCTCCGGCCCGCAGTCGACCCGCGCAGGAACCTTCACGTTGAACGGCGCGGCGCAATTCTCGTCGGTGGGCATCTTCAATCCGGCGGGCGCGGGCACGCAGACGATCGCCGCGAGCGGTGCAACTCCGACGGACGGGTTTGGCATCGTTCTTCGATCGGATCCCGCTTCAACCGGCTCGGCGGCCGTGCTCATCGACAATGCGGCCGCCACGGCCCAGGCGCTCAGCGCGCCGGCCGGCACCCTCTTCCTTCAGGGACGCGGCAACGGCAGCGTGAGCATCAGCTCGGCCGGCACCCAGTCTCTCGACGTGCTCGCGCTGGACGTCCTCACTCAGGGCGCCGGAGCCGCAAATGCCAGTATCATGGCGGTGGGAGACCAGACCATACATACCAGCGGAGTTATCCCGACCACGACGGTGAGTGCGCGCGTGGCGAGCGGCAGCACGGGCATTGCTCAAGTGCAGTCCACAGCTGGGAGTCAGACGCTGAACATCGGGCACCCAGAGGTGACGCTGACGCCCGCGCCACAGCGCGAGTTCGTTATCGGCCTCACCGCAACTGGGCACGCTGTTGGCGATTCGCTCGTCCTTGCGGCAGCCAACCAGACCGTCCAGACGGGCTCGCTACTCGTGCAAGGCCCATCCGGTTCGGTGCCGGGGCCGGTGGGCACGGTCGGCCGCGCGTCTAAGATCAGCGCGAGCGGCGCGCAGACCATTACGACGTTCGTCGGTGGCATCAGCATCTTCGGAGGAAGCGGCGCGAACTCCCTCGCAACGATCGACCCGACCAATCAGACCATCACCTCGTTCGGGCCTATTATGCTGCTGGGTGGCAGCGGCCCTAATGCCGATGCCATAATCAATGCAACGGGACCGCAATCAGTGATCAGCCAGACTGGCCCGGTAACGCTGGTCGGTGGTAGCGGCTCTGGCGCTGACGCGCTGATCGTGACAACCTCGCCCTTCCAGACCGTGCAGGGGCAGGGTGGATCTGGTCCTGTGCTGCAGCAGGGCGGACCCAACGGCGGCATCGCGGGCTTGATCCAGGGAGCCAACACAGGGGCGCAAACGATCGCGGCGAATAACGCGACGAACGAAGTACTGCGTGATCAGGACGAGCTCGACCGCACTCGGGAAGACGCCGAAGCGCGAGAAGAAGAACGACAACGTCGCGGGGCACGGCAATGCAGCTAAACAGGTTCACCACGCCTCGCGTCACGCGCGGATTCGCGCTGACGCTGCTCGGCTTCGTCTGGATGATTTTCGGCTCCGCTGCGATGGCAGCTATGGACGCGGCCGAAGCGATAGGTGAGGTCACATTCGTTCAGGGTGTCGCAACCGCGCAGCGCACGGGTGGCACACCGCGCTTCCTTCAGAAGGGTGAGCCGCTATTCGAAGGCGAAGTGGTGAACACTGGCGGGCAGGGCTATGCACTGATCGGGTTCAAAGACGGCACGAAATTCACCCTGCGCCCGAATACCTCGTTCGCGATCGAGCGGTATCGTCAGACGGCTGGCAGCGAGTCTGCCGCGTTCAGATTGCTGAAGGGGGGATTGCGAGCGGTCACGGGTGCCCTCAGCAAGCGCGATCCGAAGGCGATGGAAATCAACACGACGACTGCGACGATCGGCATACGCGGTACCCAGTTCGACGCACGAATATGCGATAGCGCTGAGTGCGCTGAGGAACAAAAGCGGTCGGGTAACAAGATTCCGACGCCGAAGCCGGATCTCATCGTCGCACGAGTTGCACTGCTGAACGGAACTGCGCAGGCCATTACCGCTGGCGGACAGCCGCGGGCGCTGAGCGTCGGCGCTGCGCTTTTCAATGGTGACAGCGTTCGAACCGACAGGGCTTCACACGCGGTGCTCGCGTTTCGCGATCGATCTAAAGTCACTGTGATTGCGGACTCGGAGTTCAAGCTGGAAGATGTGCGGTTCACGGGCGCCCGTTCGGAATCGGGCAACTTCGCTGTACGAATCATTCGCGGCGGCGTCCGTGCGTTAACGGGGCTTCTCGCGACGAACAACCCGAAGGCAGTCACCTTCGGTATCACGACAGCAGTCATCGGGCTTCGCGGCACCGGCTTCGACGGCTACGTAGGCCAGCACTGTGCGACGCCGAGTGTTTGCGCCCCCGCCGCTTTCAACAATACGTGGCAGAAGGTGACGGAGCTGCGGGCGGGCGACCGCGTGCTTCCGGTCGAGGAGAACCAGACCGGCGTTTTTTCACCGTCAACCAACCTCTTGACGTTGCTCACGACCACGCCGGTATTTCCGGACCCCGCTGCCCCTCGGCCTGACCAGGTGGACGTCGACTTCGAGACACTCTTCGCTTCTACATTGCAGGATTTGCCTGGCCCCGGCCTCCACGTTGGTATGCGGGGAGAAGGCGAAATAATTCTCCAGGGGCCGGGCGGCTTCATATTCCTGGCCGGGGATGAAGCAGGGTGGCTGCCCGCCGGCCAGGACGTGCCGCTTCGGATTACGCCGAACTGGGCCGTCATCATGAACAGTAACCTCCCGGCGCCTGAATCGTTCGACGAGCGCACGACTCGCGTGCTGGAGCTTCTCAACCCGGGAGACGTGATT
>JBKJPI010000197.1:0-3321 GCA_046595235.1 Burkholderiales bacterium
GTGCCGGGGCCAGTCGATGCGTAAGTGAGCTCGCCGGGTTTCATCTTCGCGAGCGCGATCAGCTCCTTCACAGTCTTCACCGGCAGCGTTGGCGGCACGAGCAGCACGCCGTTCGTCGAAGCGAGAAGCGAGATCGGCACGAAATCTTTTTCGGGGTGATAGCCCGGGTCTTTCTGCAGACTCACGTTCACTGCAAACGCGGGCGTATTGACGAACAGCGTGTAACCGTCGGGCTTTGACCGCGCTGCGGCCTGCGCGCCGATGTTCCCGCCCGCGCCGGCGCGGTTTTCGACGACCACCTGCTGGCCCCACGTTTCCGTAAGCTTCGGCGCGAGATTGC
Organism: Burkholderiales bacterium; assembly: GCA_046595235.1. Lineage (GTDB taxonomy): Bacteria > Pseudomonadota > Gammaproteobacteria > Burkholderiales > SG8-41 > JAQGMV01. Next base: position 341 of record JBKJPI010000197.1, read on the forward strand.
GCGCGATTGCGTCGAGCGTGCCGCCGACTTCGAACGGCACGATGATGCGGACCGGGCGGGTGGGGAAGTCCTGCGCAAGCGCGCTGCTCGAAAGCATGAGCAGCAAGAGGCAACGAGCGCCTCGGGCTTGCTTCGTCGCTTTCGCGTCTCGCAATGACAAGTCTGTCATCGCGAGCCGACAGCGATAGCCGGCGTGGCGATCTCGTGGTGCACGCAAATCATTCGACGGCGATCTTCGCTTTCTTCACCACGCCCCGCCAGCGCTCGAGGTCTTCCTTCACGAACCGCTCGAACTCTTCCGGAGAGCTTCCCGCCGGAATGGCGCCGAGATCGTGCAGCTTCTGCGAGATGTCTTTCGAGCGGACCGCTTTGCGCGTTTCGCTGGAGATCTTCTCCACCACGGCGCGCGGCGTGCCCGCGGGGGCGAGGAAGCCGACCCAGGAATTCGCCTCGAAACCGCGCAGGGTTTCCGCGATTGCCGGAACGTCAGGGGCGGTCGCCGAGCGTTCACGCCCTGCGACGCCCAGCGCGCGAAGTCGGCCGCTCTGCGCGTGCGGCCACACGGTCGTCATGTTGTCGAACATGATCTGCACGCGGCCCGTGAGCAGGTCGTTCAGCGCCGGCGCGCTGCCCGTGTATGGCACGTGGGTCATGTCAGTGCCGCTCATCATCTTGAACAACTCTCCGGCAAGATGGATCGAGCTGCCGGGGCCCGAGCTCGCGAAGTTGTATTTGCCGGGATTCCCCTTGAGTTCCGCGATTAACTCGGGTACGGACTTCGCGGGGACCGATGGATGCACCACAAGCATGTTGGGAAACGTAGCGACCAGCGAAACAGGCGCGTAGTCCGCGAGCTTGTAAGAGAGCTTTGCCTTCACCGCCGGCGACACCGCGTGCGTCGTCGCCGTCGCCATGAGTATCGTGTAGCCGTCCGGCTGCGCACGCGCCACGAGCTCCGAACCGATCGCACCCGTCGCGCCCGCGCGATTGTCGATGACCACAGGCCGGCCCCAACTTTCTCCGAACTTCTGTGCGACGAGCCGGGCGATGACATCCGTGGCCCCGCCCGGATTGAACGGAACGACCACGCGCACGGGGCGCGTCGGGAATTCCTGCGCCGGCGCATTTGGGGCGGCGCAAATGAGCACGAATAGGGTGGGGGCAGCCCACCAGCGTCTGAACATATTTATTCCGCTCCAAAGTAACACTCCGCGTTCGCGCGGAGCACCTTCTCCAATACTTGCGGCGGATATCCTTCCGCCTGCCAGTCAGCGATCACCTTCTCGTAACGCAACACCGGGAAATCGCAGCCGAACATGATGCGGTCCTGCATGCGACCGCGGATTTCCTTCTTGAGCGCCGGTGTGAACTGTTTCGGCCCCCACCCATGCAGCTCGTAGCTCACGTTCGCCTTATGCAGCAGGATCGCGATCATCTCGTCCTGCCACGGCCATGCCGGTCGCGCTGCGAGAATCCTGAGCTTCGGATAACGCGCGGCGACGTCGTCGATGTGGCGCGGGTGGCCGTCGTCGAGCTTGATGCCGCGCCCGCCCGGATGCCCCTGTCCGATGCCGGTGAGGCCGCAGAGGATCATCACGGGCAGATCCGCATCGATCGATGCCTCGTAGAACGGATCCCATGACGGATCCGACGCGGGCACGCCGGTCACCTGGCCGTTCACGTTCAGACCGACGAAACCCGCCTTCTTCCCGATGCAGCGCTGAAACTCCTGCAGTGCCGCCTTGCCGTGCTTGCGCGGGTCGAACTGCAGCCACTGCCCGAAGATCACGTCCGCGTGCTTCTTCTGAACGTCGAACACATAGTCGTGATACGGCCGCATCTCCTCCAGCGGAAGCTCTTTGATCCAGGAGATGTCGAGAATCACGCGGACATCGTTCTGCCGGAAATAATCGGCCTGTTCGTCTTCGGTGAAGAGCTTGAACGGCGTGCGCCAAACCTTTTCCTGCTGCGCGCGCTCGGCCTCCGTGCGGAAGATGTAGCCCTTATCGGTCGCCCAGTGAGAGTGGCAATCTAAGATTTTCATTTGTTCGTCCCGCTCCGCCGATCGATGAGGCGCCGCACTTTCGATGTTTTCGAGAGTCCCGTGAGGTCGTCGAGCGCGCCGCGGTCGACGGCCTTTACGGTGAGCTTCACGCCGAGCGCCTCCTTGAACCGCGTCGCCAGCGTTTGCTCAAGGTGCGCTTTCACGACGTCGGGCCGCGCGGCTTCCACCATGACGGTCATGTCCTCGCGTCCCGCGTCGGAGCGCTCGACGATGCAGACGTATTCGCCATTCGACGACGGGTGCTCGGAGACAAGTGCGCCGATCGCCTCGGGAAACACGTTGGTGCCGCGCAGCTTCACCATATTGTCGGCGCGTCCGTAAATCGCCTCGATCCGCGCGTGCGTGCTCCCGCATGGGCACTTGCCGGCGGTAAATGCCGACACGTCATTCGAGTTGAAACGCACGAGCGGCGCGAGGTGCTTGAAGAGCGTCGTCTGGACGAGGACGCCCCGCTCGCCGGCCGCTTTCGGCTTCATAGTCTCGAGGTCGACCACCTCGAGGACGAACGCGTCCTCGAAAACGTGCATGCCGGTCCGATGCTCGCAATCGGCCGCGAGCGAGCCGCACTCGTTGGTGCCATAGGTGTCGTAGACACGCGCGCCCCACAGCGCTTCGAGCGACGCGCGATCCTCCAGTCCGAGATGGACGATGAGGCTTTTGATGCCGCACTCGCGTGGCTCGATCCCGAGCTCGTCGCGCATGACGAGGCCCACGTGCCGCAAGTACGCGGGAAAGCCGATGAGATGCCGCGTCTTCCACGCACGCATGATCTCGATCTGCCGCGTCGTGGGCGTCTGGGCGCCGGACCCCGTCATTACCGGGACTGCCCCGGTGTACTTCCAGATGCCTTCCCGTGCAAGGAAGCCGCCGTTGGAAAGCCCAAGCGAAAGCATCACCTGCACGAGATCGAACGGCC
>JBKJPI010000464.1:0-3858 GCA_046595235.1 Burkholderiales bacterium
GTTACTGGTGGCGGGCCACCCCGCGCCGAACGCAAGTGAGGTTAAGGGGTGGCTGACGGGACTCGAACCCGCGACAACTGGAATCACAATCCAGGACTCTACCAGCTGAGCTACAGCCACCATTGGAACAACCTGCGTGCCGCGCCTGAACACTGGCGCGCCCGGCGGGACTCGAACCCACAACCCCCGGCTTAGAAGGCCGGTGCTCTATCCGATTGAGCTACGGGCACCTGAACCCGCCGGGGCGGGCCTTTCCGCTTGTGACGGAAGCCTCCGCGAAGGCCCGTCATCATATAGTCTTGCAGCTACGCCGGTCAATTCAGCGATGGCCCATGCCGCACTCGCTGGCTCCCGCCATGAGCGTCGTAGTGTGCTTGCCCCCCCTCCGGATTTCTGATATTAAAGCGCTCTTTTCATGAACAAGTAGCCCGCCCGATGCCCTCCGAACTGCACAAAGCCGCACCTCCTTACAAGCCGAAGGGCAAGGAGGAATACATGAATGCGCGTCAGCTTTCACACTTCCGGAAGATGCTGGAAGAGATGAAGCGCGAGCTCTCGCAAGACATCGACCGGACGGTCCACACGATGCAGGACGAAGCGACCATCTTCGCGGATCCCAACGACCGCGCGAGCCAGGAATCCGACATGTCGCTCGAGCTTCGCAACCGCGACCGTGAGCGAAAGCTGATCAAGAAAATCGACGAGACGATCCAACGCATCGACGCGGGTGAATACGGCTACTGCGACTCGTGTGGTGTGGAAATCGGTCTCAAGCGGCTCGAAGTGCGCCCTACTGCGACACTGTGCATCGACTGCAAGACGCTCGACGAAATGCGGGAACGCCAGGTCGCAAAATAACGGCTTGGGCAGGCTCTCGCAGGAACATCACGGAACAATAAAAAAGGGCAGCTTCGAGCTGCCCTTTTTCTTGTAGGACGTCGCTCAGCTCACACTGGCTGCGGCTGTTGCGCCTGCTGGGGTTGGCTCTGGGGCTCGCCGTCCTGCGCTGCGGCTTTCATAGAAAGACGCAGACGCCCCTTGTCGTCGGCTTCGAGAACTTTGACCCGCACCTGCTGCCCTTCCTTCAGGTGATCGGAAACTGCGTTCACACGCTCATTAGCGATCTGCGAGATGTGGAGCAAACCATCACGTCCGGGAAGGACGCTGACAATGGCGCCGAAATCCAGAAGTTTAAGAACCGTGCCCTCGTACACCTTGCCGACCTCGACGTCCGCGGTGAGCTCTTCAATGCGCTTCCTTGCGGCCTCTCCACCTTCCGATGACACACACGCGATCGTCACGGTGCCGTCGTCCTGGATGTCGATTGTGGTGCCGGTTTCCTCCGTCAGCGCACGAATCACGGCGCCACCTTTGCCAATGACATCGCGAATTTTTTGAGGATTGATTTTCAAAGTGATCATGCGCGGCGCGTACGCTGAAAGCTCGGATCGCGGCTGATCAACGGCGGCCTTCATCTTCTCCAGAATGTGGAGGCGGCCTTCGCGTGCCTGCACAAGCGCTGCATGCATGATCTCTTTGGTGATGCCCTGGATCTTGATGTCCATCTGCAGCGCGGTCACGCCGGTCTCGGTGCCCGCCACCTTGAAGTCCATGTCGCCGAGATGATCCTCGTCACCCAGGATGTCGGTAAGCACCGCAAAGCGGTTCCCTTCCTTGATGAGACCCATTGCGATACCAGCCACATGCGCCTTCAACGGCACGCCTGCATCCATCAGCGCCAGGCAGCCGCCGCACACGGAGGCCATCGAGCTCGAGCCGTTCGACTCGGTGATTTCCGAAACCACGCGAAGGGAATATCCAAACTCTTCCGGTGACGGCAGCACAGCCAGCAAGGCGCGCTTCGCCAGCCGGCCGTGGCCGATCTCGCGTCGCTTCGGCGTGCCGACACGCCCGGTCTCTCCCGTCGAATAGGGGGGGAAATTGTAGTGAAGCATGAAGCGGTCACGGTATTCGCCCTGAAGGGCATCGATCATCTGCTCGTCGCGTGAGGTGCCGAGCGTTGCAGTGACAATCGCCTGGGTCTCGCCTCGAGTGAAGAGCGCCGTTCCGTGTGCGCGCGGAAGGATGCCGGTGCGGATGCTGATCGGGCGCACGGTCCTCGTGTCCCGGCCGTCGATGCGGGGCTCACCGTCGAGGATCTGGTTGCGGACGATCTTTGCTTCGAGGTTGCCGAATTCTGCGCCGAGCGCGGTCGTCTGCGCCGGGGTCGTCGTTTCCGTTGCAAGCTCCTTCATGACGCGCTCGCGGAGTTCATCGACCTTCCGTGTGCGGTCCTGCTTACCGCGAAGCTGGTACGCGGCGCGCAGGTCGGCTTCACAGCTTTGGGCCATGCGATCGATGAGGGACTGATCCTTTGCTGCTGCTTTCCAGTCCCACGCCGGCTTCGCACCTTCATCTGCCAGCTCGTTGATGAGGTTGATCGCCGCCTGCATTTGCTCATGACCGAAAACGACGGCGCCGAGCATGACATCCTCGGGAAGCTGTTGTGCCTCTGATTCGACCATCAGCACGGCTTGCTGCGTCCCCGCAACGACGAGGTTGAGCTGTGAGGTCTTGAGCTCTGTCGCTGTCGGGTTGAGGATGTATTGACCATTCGCATAGCCAACGCGTGCCGCACCAATCGGGCCGTCGAACGGAATGCCCGACACTGCAAGGGCAGCAGAAGCGCCGATCATCGCTGCGATGTCCGAATCAACCTCGTTGTTCGACGACATCACCGTCGCAATGATCTGAACTTCGTTATAGAAGCCTTCCGGAAAGAGGGGACGGATCGGGCGATCGATCAGCCGGGAGGTGAGAATTTCCTTTTCTGACGGGCGGCCTTCACGCTTGAAAAACCCGCCGGGGATTTTTCCGGCCGCGTAGGTGCGTTCCTGATAGTCGACCGTGAGGGGAAACCAGTCCTGCCCCGACTTTGCGTTGGGCGCGCCAACTACGGTTACGAGAACGACCGTGTCGTCCATGTTGACCAGCACGGCGCCGCTTGCCTGCCGCGCGATTTCGCCGGTCTCGAGCGTGATCGTACGCTCGCCCCATTGCATCGTCTTGGTTACTTTGTTCATGTTGTCCTTTGTCCGGAAACGAAAAAGACCGCGAGCGCGGTCTTCGGGTTAGTGTGAAACGCGATCGCAAGCCGACGGCGTCATGAGGCTGAGCGAGCCCCGTACTACGCGGTCGCCAGCCACCATACGCACGATCCGGTGCGAAGCTACTTGCGCAGCCCGAGGCGTTCGATGAGCGCCTTGTACTTGTCGGCGTTCGTCCGTTTGAGATAGTCCAGAAGCTTGCGGCGGCGGCTCACCATGCGCAGCAAACCGCGGCGCGAGTGGTGATCCTTCACGTGAGTCTTGAAGTGCTCGGTCAGATCTGTGATTCGCGCAGTCAAGAGCGCAACCTGGACTTCGGGGGAACCAGTGTCGCCCTGCGCCCGCTGGTAGTCCTGGACCAGCTGGGATTTCTGCGTAGTGTTTACGGCCATGGTACTTCTCCGGCTGAAAATCGGACTATTTTACTCTGTAAATGCCCGTGTTCTCAACCATTCATCGCCCCCGTCGCTACGAGCCTGCGAGGCCGCAGCGAACCTGCGAAAGGCGTGTCGGCTATGCCAAGAAATATCCCGTCGGGACCGTAAAGGCGCACGAGGCCGGCTGTTGTGTCCCCCTGCCAGTCGACCGCCTGCCCCTGGGCCACGCGCGCGGACGCGGCGCCGTCCAGTTGCACCGCGGGTAGCTCGATCACCATGGCGTCGACGGGAAGCAGGTGGCCTGTGCGCTCAGGGGCACTCATCTGCTCCAAAACGTCGAAATCAAGTGCATCGCCCACCACGAATCGTCCGAC
>JBKJPI010000569.1:0-9439 GCA_046595235.1 Burkholderiales bacterium
CTGCGCACGCGGTCGGTTATCAACGCCGCGGGTACCGCGGACCATCGGCTGGTTGCGTAAGACTGGGTGCGTACCGGCTCCTGTATGAAGATCCCGCACGCACCCAGGCTTACGCAACCAGCCGATGGTCCGCGGAACCCGCGGCGTTGATAACCGACCGCGTGCGCAGCCGTGTTGCCGCTGTTTCGCAGGGTGTGGTGTCGCCTGAATACAGCGCGCGCTCCGATTACACCCTTCGTATCGAGCTCGAAGACTTCAGTCAGCATTTCGCGGCTCCGGGTGAAAGCACCGTGATGCTGCGCGCACGCGCGACGTTGCTCAGCAGTGAAGCCCGCACGCTGATCGGGCAACGCGTCTTCGATATGAAAAAAATCGCCCAGCCCAATGCCGCCGGAGCCGTCATCGGGCTCGCCGCTGCGACCGACACCTTCCTGGATGACCTCGTCAAATGGGTCGAAGGCAACCTGAAGAAGTGAAGGGGAAGACATGAGCACGATCTTCAGCAAGATCATCTCGCGCGATATTCCTGCGGACATCGTTTACGAGGACGACCATTGCCTTGCGTTTCGCGACGTAAACCCGCAGGCGCCGACTCACGTGCTGCTGATCCCCAAAAAAGAAATTGCGCAGCTTTCGGATGCGGGCGAAGAGGACGGCGCACTGCTCGGTCACATGCTGCTCGCAGCAGGCACCATCGCTCGCGAGCTTGGTGTCGATGACGCGTTCAGGCTCGTCGTAAACAACGGCGCCGGAGCTGGTCAGAGCGTCTTCCATCTGCATCTGCACATCCTGGCCGGGCGCAGCCTCGGCTGGCCGCCGGGGTGACCGGCCGTTCGATCCGGCGTAGCGGGTGAGCGGCGCGTGCTCTAGTATCAACGGCTTGACCCGAGCTGACCCGCAGGCTCAGCCGACTTTCTACCCAGGAGTCATCATGACGCAATCGTTTTCGCTCAATGTGAACGGCGCTGCGCGCGCGGTTCAGGTCGAGTCCGGTACGCCGCTGCTTTACATCCTTCGGAATGACTTCGAGCTCTCGGGGCCCCGTTTCGGTTGCGGCCTGAGCCAGTGCGGCGCGTGCAAGGTGCTCATCGACGGCAAAGCGACGCCGTCGTGCGTGCTCCCCGTCGACGCGGCTGTCGGAAAGAAAGTAACGACGCTCGAAGGTCTGGGTACCGCCGCATCGCCCCACGCACTTCAGCGCGCGTTCATCACGGAGCAGGCGGCCCAGTGCGGCTACTGCGCGAGCGGCATGATCATCACCGCAAAGGCGCTGCTCGACCGAACGCCAAAGCCGACTGAGGCCCAGGTGCGAAAAGCGCTGGGCGCGAATCTCTGCCGCTGTGGGACGCACAACCGAATCGTTCGTGCCGTGCTGCGCGCATCTAAGGAGTTTGCATGAGCGCCGCTGTGGTCAGCCGCCGGGGCTTTCTCAAGTCAGCGGGCGCGCTCGTCGTTGCCTTTACATGGGCGTCGCCGGTAACGCTGGCGCAGGAAGCGCAGCGCGTTCGCCTTCCCGGCAGTCTTGATACGAACCGCATGCTCGGTGGCTGGCTGCGTATCAACGCAGACGGCTCGGTCACCGTCTTCACCGGCAAGGTCGAGCTGGGGCAGGGGATTCTGACGGCGCTCGCGCAAATTGCATCAGACGAGCTCGATGTCGCCTATGAGCGCATCGAGATGGTTTCGGCAGACACGTCGAGGTCGCCGAATGAAGGCATGACGGCGGGCAGTCTCTCGATCGAGAACAGCGGCACGGCGCTTCGCTACGCGTGCGCTGAAGCGCGTTCGCTGCTGCTGGCCGCTGCGGCGCAGAAACTCAGCGTCAATGCGGATCGACTGACGGTCGCTGACGGTGTGGTAAGTGCCGGTAGCGCACGGCTGACTTATGCGGAGCTCGTCGCAGGCGCCAATCTGAAGGGTGAAGCCACGGCGCGCGCTCAGCCGAAGCCGGTTTCGGCCCACCGCCTCACAGGCAAAAGCGTGCCCCGCAGGGACATCCCCGGAAAAATCACGGGTGCTCCGAGTTACGTGCAGGATATCCGGCTGCCCGGAATGCTTTTCGGCCGTGTCGTAAGGCCGCCGTCGTACCGTGCACAGCTCATCTCGTGCGACGAAGCGGCAGTGCGTGCGATGCCGGGCGTCACCGCTGTGGTGCGCGACGGCAGCTTTCTCGCCGTTGCCGCCGTGCGTGAAGAGCAGGCGATCAAGGCTGCACAAACACTGAAGGCCGGAGCGCAGTGGCGTGAAGCTTCAGATCTGCCGCCCGCTGCGCCGGGACTTTTCGAACATCTGCAGAAACTGAGCTCGGTCGACTCGATCGTGAGCCAGAAGACCGGCGGCCCCACCGGCGGCGGGCGAGTCACCACGCTCGAATCCACGTTCACACGTCCTTTCCAGGCTCATGCACCGATGGCGCCGTCGTGTGCGGTGGCGCAGATGCAGGGGGACAAGCTGACGGTGTGGACGCACAGCCAGGGGGTTTTCCCGATGCGCGGCGATCTCGCCCGGGTGATGCGCATGCCCGAAGCGTCGATCACAGCAATTCACGTCGAAAGCGCGGGATGTTACGGACACAACGGCGCCGACGACGTGGCGTGTGATGCATCACTGCTTTCGCGAGCGACCGGCGGCAAGCCGGTGAAGGTGCAGTGGATGCGGGACGACGAGTTCTGCTGGGAGCCGTACGGCTCGGCGATGGTGATGAAGATGAAGGCGCGACTCGACGCCGCCGGCAATATCGCTTATTGGCAGCACGATGTGTGGAGCCATCCGCACAGCACGAGGCCGGGGTCGAGAACAGGGAGCAACCTCCTCGCGGGCTGGCACATCGCCGATCCGGTCAAGGCATCCCCTGCGCTCAATTCGCCGCAACCTTCCGGCGCGGCCGACCGTAACGCGGTGCCGCTGTACGATTTCCCGTCGCAGAAAATCGTACTGCACTATCTGCCGGACATGCCGATCCGCACTTCAGCGCTGCGGACACTCGGCGCGTATGCGAACGTCTTCGCACTCGAAGCATTCATGGACGAGCTTGCGCTGCAGGCCGGCATCGACCCGGTCGCTTTCCGGTTGAAGCACATGAAAGATCCGCGCGCACGTGCAGTCATCGAGGCGGCTGCGGAAAAGGCAGGGTGGCAGCCGAATCGCAAGGGGGACGGCTCACGCGGCCGCGGCATTGCCTTCGCAAAATACAAGAACCTCGCGGCTTACGTGGCCGTTGTCGCCGACGTCGTTGTCGATCGGCGAACCGGCAAGGTTCGCGTCGAGCGTGCGATCTCGGCGGTCGACGCCGGGCTCATCGTCAATCCCGACGGTGTGGTCAACCAGATCGAAGGCGGCATCATTCAGTCGACGAGCTGGACGCTCAAGGAAGAGGTGAGCTTCGATGCGAAGAACATCACGACACGCTCGTGGGCGGATTATCCGATCCTCACGTTTGCCGAAGTGCCTGCGGTCGACGTGGTGCTGCTGAACAAGCCGAACGAGCGCTCGTTAGGCACCGGAGAAGGCTCGCAGGGACCGACCGTGGCTGCGATTGCGAATGCGATTGCGAACGCGACCGGGGTGCGGATGCGCGATCTGCCGTTCACCGCGAAGCGTGTGAAGGCGGCCCTGAGCGCTTAGATATCGAAGCGGGCTGCCGGTCGAGGGCCGAAGGCGAAGGCGCGTAGGCGCGTCGTCACGTCTCGAGGGGCAATCGCACCGATTGACCTGTTCGGGCCGAGCGCTCCATGGCAAGCGTCGTCTCGAGATTGATCATCGCCTGCTGCGGCGTCGTATGCGCTGTGGCGCTCCCCGTCACCAGGTGGTCGAGCCAGGCGCGCGTCTCGTTCGCGAGCGGCCCCCAGAAGTCTCCGACAGCCCAGTCCCCGGCGGTGTTGCTACCTAGAAATGCCAGATTCACGTGATGATCCGGAACGTAGGCGTGGGGAATGCCGCGCTCCGAAAAGAGAATGTGCTCGCGGTGATCGTCGTCGATGATCATGGCGCCTTCGGTGCCGAGGAGCTCCACGCGGTCTGACTGCCCAAGTGTCGGGTAGCGAGCCGGGAGCGCGTAGCTCACGCCGAAATTCACGACGGCACCGTCCGCAAACGTAACGATAGCCCACGTCACATCGTGCGCACCGTATCCCGCGTCCCGGAAAATCCCGTGCTGGCCGCGCGCGACAACCTCGACGGGCGGGTTGCCTTCCATGAACCAGCACACGAGATCGACGTAATACGTGAGGACGTCGACGACCGGGGTCGCGTGCGGGTCGCGCTTGAGTATCGAGAATGCCTGGGCACGCGAGTTGTAAACGCGCGCCATGCCGCCGACGACGCGGCCGAGGCGCTCGTGGATCATCTGTTCCTTGGCGCGCAGGAAGCACTCCTTGAAACGCCGGCTGTATCCGATGCGAAGCGTGCCTTTCGTTCTTTCGAGTGCTTCCAGGATGCGCTCCGCATCCTCCCGGTCGAGTGCGATCGGCTTTTCGACGAGCACCGGCTTTCCGAGCTCCAGCGCACGAATCACGGGTGCCGCGTGTTCGCCTTCCGGCGTGGAAACGAACACGGTCGTGACTTCCGGGCGCTCGATCATCTCGAAGTTATTCGTAGAGTACACGTGCGCGCCGCACTGATCGGCCAGCGCCTTTGCGCGTCCGGGATCAGCATCCGCGATCGCGACGAAACCGACCGACGGGTGTTTCGCCGCAAGGCGCGCTCGCAGCGTGCCGATGCGGCCCGCCCCGATGACGGCGACGCCGAGGTTTCCACGCTTCATGATTTGATGCTCCGGGGGCGCCTGGATTTCTTCCCTGGCGTTGGGGGAATCGTCGGCGATTCGGGGTGGGGTGTTAAGCCTTCAACCTGCCACTTTCAGGTGCTTGATCTCGGCGGTGCCGCCCTCGGCCTCGTCGAGCATCCGGAATATATCGGTCGCTTCCTTTGCAATCGCGTCCGCGATGTCGTGGAGCATGCGCAACCCCTTCTCGACCGTCGCATGTTCCGGCGCGCCATACCAGCCCGTTGCCGCGATGGTCTTGATGTCGCGCAGCACCGGCTGGTAACTGTGGGTGCGACGCAGCCTGTCCCATTTGCGGCCGTGCCCGTGATCGGACGAATAATCGATGCGGTCGAGGTGGACGAGGTCGGGGCGATAGGCGAGCACCGCCAGGGCTTCGATCTCGCCGCCGTGCGTGAGACCGCCGCAGTCGTGGCCGTAGAGCTCGGCGGCCACGTAGCATGCCTGTACCGTCAGCACCGTCATTCCGTGGTCACGGTGGATTGATTCCGCGGCGATGGCGAGCGACGGGATGTTGCCTTCGTGCCAGTTGAGTATCAGGCAGTACTTCGCGCCGTGCCTGGCCGTCGACACGCAGGTCTCGGTGACCACGCGCATGTACGTATCGGGCGTCAGCGTGATCGTGCCTTCGAACGGCATGTGCATCGGAGTCACGCCAAGGGGTCCGCCCGGCAGTACCAGGCCGTCCATGCGCTCAGCGACTGCGTTGCCGATCACATTGGCTGCGTAGATGTCGGTGCCGGTGGGAAGGTGCGGGCCGTGCTGCTCGACGCTTCCGGCCGGCAGTATGACGAGCGGGTTGCGCTTGAATTGCGCGGCGATCTCGGGCTGCGTGAGATCGATGAAGTAGCGGCTGTGAAGCGTCATATCAGGCCACCTGCTGCGGTTGTCCGGCGACTTTGGCGCGCGCCTCATCGAGCACTTCGGAAAGGGCTACGTACTGACCTTTGCGTTCGATCGATTTGAGCGCTGCGTAAACCACGGCGACGGCAACATTGCCGTTGCGCGCGGTGAGCTCGCACGGTTTTCCGGATACGCAGGTTTCCGCGAAGAGCTCCAGCTCGTCGCGAAACATGTCGCCTTGCGGCAGCGGAATGTCCTCGCGCTTTCCGTAACCGTCCTTGCCGCGCTGAATGTAGAGTGTGGACGTCTCATGAATCACGTCGGGCGTGTCCCACGTGCTGAAATCGATCTCGTAATGCATGAGACCTTTGGACCCGAATACGCGGATCGAATAGACGCCGGGTGACGTCCAGCACGAGCCGACATACGCCACTTTGCCGTCCGCGAAGCGCATGAGCGTCATCGACTGGTCGTCGACTTCGGCGCCGACCGGCGAAAGCTTCGACGCCATCGACGAGACTTCGGTGATTTCGCCGCCCAGGTAATGCAGCACATCGAACTGGTGGATCGCGAGCTGCGAAAGCGGGCCGCCCGGCGCCTTGTCCTTGTACCAGCGCCAGGTTTTTGGCGTGAGCTCGAGAGCGCGCTCGTTCGAAAAATTGGCCTCGATGAACGCAACGCGTCCAAGATCTCCGCGATCGATCGCCTGCTTGATCATTCGCGTGCCCATGAGCAGGCGCGCGCTGTGGCCGACGATGACCTGAACGCCGTGCTCCTGCTGGAGCGCTTCGATGCGAAGACCATCCACCAGCGTGTTCGCGATCGGCTTCTCGGTATAGATGTGCTTCTTGGCCTTTGCGACCTCGGCTGCTACGGGCAGATGCTGCTCGTTCGGAACCGTGAGGATCACGCCTTTGATCTCGGGGTCGGCGAGCATCGTCTTGAGGTCCGCTACCGCAGGCACGCCCGTTTCCTGCTGGAACATGCTCCGCTTGTCTTCGGAACGGCTGAAGCCGGCGACAATTTTGAGCTTGTCGGATTTGGAGGCGGCGCGGGTGAGGACTTTCGCCCAGCGGCCGAGGCCGACGATGCCGACTTTAACGGGGGTTGCCATGATCTTCTCCGAAGGTGTGCGGCTATTTTACGGGATGCTCACTCGAGGTGCTCGACGATCCACGGCAGGAGAACCTGAGCTGCGATGACGGGCGGGGGCCAGTCGCGTGAGCGACCCATATGCCCTCCGCGTGGATTCACCCACGCATCCTTGGCATCGCCGTGCTGAAGCAGCAGAAAGAGGTCGGAGATCGGGATCTGGCTGTCGAGCGCACCGTTCACACACAGCGTGGGTGCGGATGGCTCACCAAGCATACCGCTGTCGAGAAGCGAGTAGGCGCCGGCGCATTCGCGAAGGCCGTCGAGACTCTTTGCACCGAACATGGCGCACTTCGCTTCGAGATAGTCGTACAGGTATTCGCCGGTATCGAGCGACTTTGCGAGCCAATCCGGCTGAAAATAACCGTGGATCGGCCCCCCGTGCACGATGGATCCGCGCAGGCGGCGGCGCTCCGTCACCGCAAGCTTCGCGGCCCAGTAACCGCTCCAGCTGCGTCCCTGCACGACGATACGGCCGGCATCCACGTCGCCACGCGTGGCAAGGTAATCGAGGGCAGCAGAAAAAACGCGGTCGCTGTCGGGGCTCGCCGGCATGATCGGCGACTCTCCCGTCCCTGGAAGATCGATTGCAAAGACGCCGACGCCGCGTTCCAGATAGGCGTCGCTATGCCCCGCGAAATCTTCCTTGCGTGAGTCGAGACCGGAAATCGCGAACACGATCGGTGCCGGTCTTACTTCATGCGGCAGGCGAAGGTAAGCAACGATCTCCTGCCCTTCGAAAGGAATGCGAGCCCTCTCGATGGGTGGATCGATGAGTCGTCCGTAGTTGCTGAACGCGTCCAGCGCGCGCGCCTTCGCGATCAGCTTCGCCGGCGCATTCTCGGTCGGCCAGCGCGCAAAATGATGCAGCCGCCAGGCGTTCCACCATGCCTTCTGCGCTCGCGTCCGGTCAGCGTTGCCGAGCTCGGCTGCGGCGTTCTCATATATGCGTGCGACAGCGCTGAATGCGTTCGCCCACACGTCTCGATCGAGACTGTCGATCCGGGCGAGCGCCTGCCGCGCATCTGCGCCTGAGATACCACCGAGCGGAGGCATGTTCCTGTCGGCGCGGTGCTGTACTTCGCGTTTGAGTGTTTCCAGATCGCGCGATCCACCCGCAACGAGGTTACCTGCACTCACAGTTGTCGCCAGGTCACGAACTCTCCAGTGTTGCGCTCGATTATAAGCAGGATGAGGTTTGGCGGCGGTATCATCCACCGTGCGAGCCGCTCGGCTGTCAGCCTCCATACAAAAAGAGAATTCATGAAGATCACCCAGATTGAAAGTCAGATCGTTCGTCTGCCGCTGGACGAACCGCTCGCGGACGGTCCTGCAGCAAAAGGCGCGACCATGAGTTTCGTCACGCTTCGCATGCGTACCGACGAAGGTGTCGAAGGTCTGGGCATCACCTTTTTCGGCGGTGCGGCGATGAGTGGTGCGCTGAAGGCCGCCGTCGACAGTCTGGGCGCGCTTTCAATCGGCATGAATCCACTCGCGATCGAGGCGATCGTCGGCAAGATTCGTGCGGCGGCTGCACAGAGCGGCCCGGGCGGCATCTTCACGCTCGCACTTTCGGCCATCGACATCGCGCTGTGGGACATACGCGGGAAGGTTCTCAATCAACCGATCGCGCGACTGCTCGGCGGATTTCGTGATCGCGTGCCGACATACGCCAGCGGCGCACTCATGCGCGGATTCCCGCTTGCGCACGTCGAGAAAGCGTCGGCGACGCTTGTGGAAAAAGGCTTCAGGCAGATGAAAACCCAGCTCGCCTTGCCGGGTGACACCAATCCCGAGCTCGAGGTCGAGCGGATCAGGCTCATACGCAATGCCGTGGGAGCGAAAATCGATGTGATGTGCGACATCAATCAGCGCTGGGACGTGCGTCAGGCGATTTCGATCGGCAGCCGTATTGAAGAATTCAACCTTTTCTGGCTTGAAGATGTCGTGGCGCATGACGACTACCCGGGCCTCGCAGCCGTCGCAGAGGCGCTTGCGACGCCGATCGCTGCGGGCGAGTACGTTTACGGTCTCGTGCCGTTCCGGCACATGCTCGAAGCGCGCTCGATCGATATCGTCATGGTCGACGTACTGCGTGCGGGCGGGATTACGCAATGGATGAAAATTGCGGGGATGGCCGAAGCGTTCAACCTGCCGATCGTGAACCATCTCGCACCGGAGATTTCGGTGCATATGGTCGCTGCCGCACCGAACGGCCTGACCGTCGAATACATGCCGTGGTCGTCGCGCTTGTGGAAGGAGGTGCCACAGCCTGTCAACGGCGAGCTCACCGTACCGGACAAGCCCGGCCTGGGACTCGAGTTCGACGAGGACGCGCTCAAGCGCTATGGCGCATAGACCTGCTCACGCATCCCTCACGTCCTTCGCCGTAAAAATAGTTTCTGATGTCTTCTGCTCTCACCCAAGCACGAAAGCTGATCAATAAAGCCCGGCGTGTCGTCGTGCTGACTGGTGCCGGCATATCGACCGATTCGGGTGTGCCGGACTTCCGCGGGCCTCGTGGCGTGTGGACGCTCAATCCGAAAGCCGAGCAGATGTCGGATATTCGCTACTACGTGGCGGATCCTGAAGTTCGCAAGCTATCGTGGCAAAGCCGCCTCGCGCATCC
Source organism: Burkholderiales bacterium (assembly GCA_046595235.1). GTDB lineage: Bacteria > Pseudomonadota > Gammaproteobacteria > Burkholderiales > SG8-41 > JAQGMV01. The sequence continues at coordinate 9,408 of JBKJPI010000569.1, forward strand.
GGTGTGGAACGCGCAGCCCAATGCGGGGCACC
>JBKJPI010000022.1:0-3698 GCA_046595235.1 Burkholderiales bacterium
TTCTTCGTCGCCTTACGATCGCGATCACGCAGCTCGTCCAGGTGCGCCTTGATCTTCGCCTCGAGCCCTCGGGGCACCGGCTCGTAAAGCTTGGGGTCGCGCATGCCGTCGGGTAGATAGCGCTCACCCGCAGCGTAGGCGTCAGGCTCGTCGTGGGCGTAACGGTATTCCTTGCCGTAGCCGAGCTGCTGCATGAGACGCGTGGGCGCATTGCGGAGATGCTCGGGCACGGGACGCGATGGATCCTTCCGCACGAGGTCGCGGGCACGGTTGTAGGCGGTGTAGGCCGCGTTGCTTTTGGGCGCGACTGCCAGATAAAGCGCCGCTTCCGCGAGGGCAAGCTCGCCTTCGGGAGAACCAAGACGCTCATACGTCTCGCATGCATCCAGTGAAATCCGCAGCGCGCGCGGGTCGGCAAGCCCGATGTCTTCGATCGCCATTCGAACAAGGCGCCGCCCGAGGTAAAGCGGATCGGCACCGCCATCGAGCATGCGCATCAACCAGTACAGCGAAGCATCGGGCGCAGAACCTCGCACGGACTTGTGCAGCGCGGAGATCTGGTCGTAGAACGCGTCTCCGCCTTTGTCGAAACGCCGAAGGCTCTGTGCGATTGTGTTTTTGACGAACTCTTCGTCCACGTCGGCGCGCTGCGCGTTCTCTGCCGCCGTCGCCATCTGCTCGAGCATGTTCAGCATGCGGCGCGCATCGCCGTCCGCGTACGCGACCAGGAGCTTTCGCGCGCCCTCCGCGTACTCGAGCTTCACGTCGCTCTCACCGTGCGCGCGCTCGAAAAGCTTCTCCAGCTCGGCATCCGAGAGCGGCTGCAGGACATAAACCGCTGCCCGCGACAGAAGCGCGCTGTTCACTTCGAACGACGGATTCTCGGTCGTCGCACCAATGAAGGTGATCAGCCCCTGCTCGACGAACGGAAGAAACGCATCCTGCTGCGCCTTGTTGAAGCGATGGACTTCGTCGACGAAGAGAATCGTGTGGCGGCCGGATTGCTGCAGCTCGAGTTGCGCCCGGCTCACTGCCTCGCGTATCTCCTTGATGCCGGAGAACACGGCAGACAACGCAGTGAACTCGGCATCGAAGGCTTCGGCCATCAGCCGCGCCAGCGTGGTTTTTCCGACGCCGGGCGGCCCCCACAGGATCATCGAATGCGCCTTGCCGGATTCGAAGGCCAGGCGCAGGGGCTTTCCGGGCCCGAGAAGGTGACTTTGCCCTACGACATCGTCGAGCGTGCGCGGCCGCAGGCGTTCAGCCAGCGGCGCCGCGGGTTCACGCTTGGCGAAAAGATCATTCACCGATCAGGTTCGCCCCGTTTGCCGAAGCGTCATTCGGTAATGACGTCCGCACCCTTGGGTGGTGTGAATTTGAAACTGTCCGGAGAAATCTTCACGTTGCGCTGCAGGTCACTGAACTTGATGATCGTAGTCTGACCGAACTGGTCTTTGAGCTCCATCGCTTCGAGCCCGCCTTTACCGAGGCCCAGACGAATGCGCTCGAATGCGGTGTCCTGCGCGCGCGGCACTGCCTCGAGCCAGTCGAGCCCGCCTTCCGAGCCCGCGGCCTTGAGGATGTAGCTCTTTTCGATTTCATTGCTGCCGGCGAGCAGCGCCGCCGGGCTCGCGCCCAGCGCGCGGTCGAGCTTACGCACCGTGACCTGGTTCAAATCCTTGTCGTAGATCCACAGCCGCGAGCCGTCGCCGACGATCGTCTGTTCGTACGGTTTCACATATTCCCAGCGGAAGCGTCCGGGCCGCGAGAATTCCATCGTGCCGGTCGCCTGCTGCAGCGTCTTCTGGTTGCGATCCATTACAACCTGTGCGAAGCGCGCCTTCGCCGTCGTGGTCTGGTTGAGCAGCGCCTTGAGCGCGTCGACGCTCGCCGCCGATACAGCGCCCGGCAGAAGGAGGAAAAGGATAAGAATGAGTTTACGCATCAGTGTTTCTTCGTCCGTTCAATTGAGTCTATGCGGCCGCCGCGAACTGTCACGACAGTGGTGAAGGGATCGCTCCCTGTAGGGTAGTAATACAAAGATTTCGTGATGTCCGGCCGCCCGTCGATCGACACGTAGTCAGGGTGGCCCGTCCTCGTAAGGAGTTCGCCTTCGCTCATGCCGCGGTTCAGGCGAATGTAGGTATCGAAAGGCAGGCCCCGTACCCGAACACCGGGCGGTGGCGGCGGCACAGCGGGAAGAGCCACTGCGTAGCGCTTTTCGTCCGCTTCGCGCCGGGCCGTCTCGCCCGTATCTATAGTGTTGCGCGATTGCGTGTCGACGGGCTGAGCCGGGCGGCCGGGTGGCGGCTTCGTCCCGTAATTCGTGACGCCGCGCTCGTCAACCCACCGATATGTTTGCGCACCGGCCGGGCCGCAGCCAAGCAATGCAATCAAAACAGGGATATATCGCCGCATGCTGCCTCCGTTACACGTGTAGGACAGCAGCTCGCGCGGGAGGTTTAGAACGCTTTGTAAGTAATGGTTACGAGCGTTATTCGGCCGAGGCTGAGGCCGGAACCAGCACTTCGCGATTGCCGTTGGTCTGCATCGCGGAGACCATGCCGGCGCGTTCCATCTGCTCGATCAGGCGCGCCGCACGGTTGTAGCCGATACGAAGGTGACGTTGCACGAGCGAAATCGAAGCGCGCCGGGTTTTGAGCACGATCGCCACCGCCTGATCGTAGAGCACGTCGGATTCTGCATCGCCGCCGCCTTCGAGAAGATCGCCGCCTTCGTCGTCCGATTCGGGCCCTTCGAGGATGCTGTCGACGTACTGCGGCTTGGCGAGCGTCTTCAGATAGTCGACCACCTTGTGAACTTCATGGTCAGCGACATATGCGCCGTGAATGCGTTGCGTGAGGCCGGTGCCTGGAGGAAGGAACAGCATGTCACCCTGGCCCAGCAGCGCCTCCGCGCCCATCTGATCGAGAATCGTACGCGAGTCGACTTTCGCGGAAACCTGGAACGCGATGCGCGTCGGGATGTTGGCTTTGATGAGGCCCGTGATCACGTCGACCGAAGGCCGCTGCGTCGCGAGGATGAGGTGGATGCCGGCTGCGCGCGCCTTCTGCGCAAGCCTTGCGATGAGCTCTTCCACCTTTTTGCCGACGACCATCATGAGGTCGGCAAGCTCGTCGATGACGACCACGATGAGCGCCATCTCGTGCAGCGGATCGACGTGGTCAGGCGTCGAAGTCAGAGGATTCGCGATCGGCGTCTTCGCTTTTTCAGCGTCGCGAATTTTCTGGTTGAAACCGGCAAGGTTCCGAACGCCGAGCGATGACATGATCTTGTAGCGGCGCTCCATCTCCGCCACGCACCAGTTGAGCGCGTTGGCCGCGTGTCGCATGTCGGTCACGACCGGCGCGAGCAGGTGCGGTATGCCTTCGTAGACTGAAAGCTCGAGCATCTTCGGGTCGACGAGGATGAGTCTCACCTGCGACGGCGGCGCCTTGTAGAGGAGCGACAGAATCATCGCGTTGATCGCGACAGACTTGCCTGATCCGGTGGTGCCCGCCACCAGCAGGTGCGGCATGCGCGCGAGATCGGCAACGATGGGATTACCGGCGATATCCTTGCCGAGTGCGAGCGTGAGCGGTGACGCCATATCCGCATACACCTGCGAGCTCAGGATTTCCGAGAGACGCACTGTCTCGCGCCGCGGATTCGGAATCTCGAGGCCCATGCAGCTCTTG
>JBKJPI010000087.1:0-4130 GCA_046595235.1 Burkholderiales bacterium
GTCCTGGCGCAGGATGTCGAAGAACGCGCCGAGGCGGTCGACTTCGTGCAGTTCCCGCGCCAGCGCCGCCGCGAGATCGAAGCGGAAACCGTCGACGTGCATCTCCGTGACCCAATAGCGCAGTGAGTCGGTCACCATCTGCAGCACGCGAGGATGGGCGAGGTTGACGGTGTTGCCGGTGCCGGTGTCGTTGATGTAGTAACGCGGCTGATCGGGCATCAGCCGATAGTAAGAGGCGTTGTCGACGCCTTTGAAGCAGAGCGTGGGACCGCGCTCGTTGCCTTCGGGCGTGTGGTTGTAGACCACGTCCAGGATCACCTCGATTCCCGCATCGTGCAAATGCGAGACCATCGCCTTGAATTCGGCAATCGTTCCGGACGCCAGATATTTCGGATTCGGCGCAAAGAAACCGATCGTGTCGTAGCCCCAGTAATTCGTGAGCCCTTTTTCGATCAGCCCGCGATCGACCGCAAAGGTCTGGATCGGGAGGAGCTCGACCGATGTCACGCCCAGGTCGCGGATGTAGTTGACGACCTCGCGCACCGCGAGCCCGGCGAACGTGCCGCGCAGCTCCTCGGGCACAGCGGGATGGCGCATGGTGAAGCCGCGCACATGCGTTTCATAGAAGATGGTGCGGTCCCACGCCACTTGCGGGCTGCGTTCGCGTCCCCACGTGAATGCGGGATCGACCACGCGGCACTTGGGCATGAAGGGCGCGCTGTCGCGCTCGTCCATCGCAAGATCCGCCGTCTCTGCGCCGATCTGGTAGCCAAAGAGCTCGTCCGACCACTGGAGCTCTCCCACCAGGGCTTTCGCGTACGGATCCAGCACCAGCTTATTCGGGTTGAAGCGATGACCTTCTTCGGGCGCATAGGGGCCGTGAACGCGATAACCGTAAACCGTCCCCGGCCGCGCGTCGGGCAGGTAACCGTGCCAGACCTCATCGGTATATTCGGGCAGCGTCACCCGCTCCACCTCGCGCTTGCCCGTGGCGTCGAAGAGGCACAGCTCCACGCAGGTTGCGTTAGCAGAAAAGAGTGCGAAGTTGACGCCGAGGCCGTCCCACGTGGCGCCGAGCGGGTCTGGAAGCCCTTCAGTTACGCGCGAGTGCTGGGCACGCCTTTTTCGGGTTTGGGCGGGCTTCGATGATCCGTCGGGCATTGTGGGCCACGTCCTATGACTGTGAATCGCGCGCTCATTGAGCAACCAGCGCGCCCGCGCTCAGGTTTGGTTTTTGGCCGTCTGAGCACACATCGCTTAGTGTGTTGCGCACACGGGGCTGGGCCCCCTTTTTGCAGACAGCGCGTTGCAGATCCATTGATGGGTATCTGAAGTTTCTCATGCATCGGAGAAAGCATATGAACAAGCTCTTGCTAGGCGCATTCACGGTCGGGTTGCTGGCGCTCAATGCCAGCGTCGCCTCCGCCAGATTATCCAAGGACGAATACAAGGCCTCGAAAGACGGCATCGACGCTGAGTACAAGAACGCCAAGGCACGGTGTGACGGGTTGGGGGGCAATGTCAAAGATATCTGCCTGGCAGAAGCCAGTGGCACCCAGAAAGTAGCCAAGGCCGAGCTCGACGCGCGAGACAAGGGCACCGGAAAGGCCCGACAGGAAGCGCGCGAAGCCCGCGCCGAAGCTGACTTCCGCGTTGCCAAAGAGAGATGCGATGACAAGGGCGGGAACGAAAAAGATGTGTGCCTGAAGGAAGCAAAGGCCGCCCGCACGAGCGCGATGGCGGATGCCAAGGCCGATCGGAGAGCGGCGGAGGCGCGCGCTGACGCCGATAAGACGATCGCCAAAGCGCGCGGCAAGGAAGCCGATCGCGTAGGCGAAGCGCGGAAGGACGCGGCCGAGGACAAACGCGAAGCCGACTACGCCGTCGCGAGAGAGCGGTGCGACACGTTTGCGGGCGACACGAAAAATCGCTGCCTCAACGAGGCCAATGCGCGCTACGGCAAGCGCTGACCGCCAGGAAGTCCACGCACATCGCTGATCACCTCCGCCCGCGCAGCGCCGCGGGTCAGGACAACTCTCGCCCTGCGGAGACATCAGAGCGGCTCACGAGGTCGTGTGAGCCGCTCGGCTGATTAGCGACCGAGCGGCTACCGTTTGTGTGCGGCTGCTTACTCCACTTTGATGTTGGCGTCTTTGACGACTCTCACCCACCGATCGTAATCCTTGCGAATACGATCACCGAACTGCTGGGGTGTGCCGCCGCTCGGCGTCATGCCATCGGCTGCAAGATTTTTCTTGATGTCCGCCGATTGCAGTGCCTTGTTGATGCCGGCGTTGAGCTGATTGATGATCGGCTGCGGCGTGCCGCGCGGCGTCATCGCACCGAACCAGAGCACGACTTCATACCCCGGCACTGTCTCGCTCACGGTCGGAAGGTTGGGCAGCGTATGCCAGCGTTTGGCTGTCGTCACTGCAAGGCCCCTTAGCCTTCCGGTCGAAAGATGCGGAGTGACCGGCAGGAGGCTGCCGATGATTACCGGCACCTGACCCGAAAGCAGATCGGACATGGCAGCGCCGGTGCTCTTGTACTGTATCGGCACCATCTTGATATTCGCCATGATCGAGAAAAGCTCGGTCGCGAGATGCGTGGCGCCGCCGGTGCCGGTGCCGGCGTAACTCAAACCGCCCTTGGTCGTGCGCGCAAGACCGATCAGCTCCTTGGTCGTCTTCGCCGGCAGTGAGGGATGTATCGTCAGCACGAAAGGCGTGACGCCGAATTCAGCGAGCGGGACAATCGCATTGATGGGATCGAACACCGGCTGACGCAGGGCGGACGTTGCCGCGAAGCTCGCCGACATCATCATGATCGTGTAGCCATCCGGCACCGCACGCGCCGTGGCTTCCATGCCGATCAGTCCGCCGGCACCGCCACGGTTGTCCACGATGAACTGCTGCCCTAACTGCTCGGAGAGCGCGTGTGAAAACACCCTTGCGGTGATGTCGCTTCCACCGCCCGGGGCGAAGGGTACGATCACTCGAACGGGCTTCGTTGGATATTGCTGCGCGTGCACCGGTGCTGTGACCGCGATGGCGCCGCACGTTGCAGCAGCAGCCCATGCAATGCGTTTGAATTTCAAGCTCATTGTTATCCTCCTCGGAACGACTACTAAAACGGCCTACCCGCCGTCAGGGTTGACAACCGCCGCAGCCTGCGGGCTCGCAGCATAGCATGCAGTTTCGAGGCGAATGCTATGCTCGCGTTCCGCCGTTTTCGACATCCCTTTCAGCCGGAGAAAGCCATGGCCGTTTCCGTTCCCAACACCCTCAAAGAGCTCTTCAAGGCCAACAAGGTCGCGCTCGGCATGAATGTTCGTCTGGGACGCTCCGGTGACATCGCACGCATCGCCAAGACTACCGGCCACGATTTCATTTTCATCGACGCGCAGCACTCGCTGTTCAACATAGAGACGATCGGACACATTGCGCAGGTCGCGCTCGCGATCGGAATCGCGCCGCTCGTCCGCGTGCGAAGCTGCGACGATCCCGACACGCAGGTGCTGCTCGATAACGGCGTCACCGGTATCGTGTTTCCGGACGTGAACAATGCAGATGAGGCCCGGCGCGCGGTCACACGGGCGAAATATCCACCCCTGGGAAAGCGTTCAGTGAGCGGGGGCTATCCGATCTTCGATTTTCGGCCGATGAATATGGCCGACGCAGTGCCCGCGCTCCAGGACAACACGCTCGTCGTCTGCATGATCGAGACGCGCGAAGGCCTCGAGAACGTGGAGGAGATTTCAGCGGTTGAAGGCGTCGACGTGATCCACGTCGGCTCCAACGACCTTCTCACCGCCCTTGGGAAGCCTGGTACATTCGGCAGCGCCGAACACATCGCCGCGCTCGACAAGGTGATCGCCGCGGCGAAGAAGCATGGCAAGGTTCCCGGCGTCGGCGGCGATCGCAACATCGCGCGTCAGGTGGAATTCATCCGCAAAGGCGCGCAGTTCATCACGACCAACAGTGAGATCGCGTTCATCCTCGCTGAAGGTTCACGCGTCACTGGCGAGCTCCGGAAAGCGATTGCGTCCTAGATCACGAATCTAGGACGCTCGCTTTCAGCCGGATGGTACGAACAGAGGAGAACCTAAGGTTCCCCTCCGTTACCTCCCC
>JBKJPI010000126.1:0-3660 GCA_046595235.1 Burkholderiales bacterium
GGCTTGGTTTTCCACTCGGCATGACCGAGTGCGTCTGCAAGCCGCTCCCATACACGCGTGGATGCGGCGGCGATGTTGAAGTGTCCATCGCTGCTCGGGAACACACCGGTCGGCACACCGGTCGGATGATCGTTGCCCGCTTGTTTCGCAACTTCGCCTTTGCTCAGGTAGCGCGCGGCCTGGAAGTCGAGCATGAAGATGATCGATTCCAGCAGGCTCGTGTGCACCCAGCGTCCAACGCCTGTGCGCGTGCGGTCGAAGATGGCCATCATGATCGACAAGGCGAGAAGATTGCCAGCCGTCAGATCCGCGATCGCGACGCCGACGCGAACGGGGCCTTGTCCGGGCAGCCCCGTAATCGACATGAGCCCGCCCATTCCCTGCACGATCTGGTCAACGCCCGCGCGCTTCCCATAAGGGCCCGTCTGACCGAAGCCGCTGATGCTGCCGTACACGATACCGGGATTGATCTTGCGCACGTCGTCATACGAGACCTTGAGCCTGTGTTTCACGGCGGAGCGCATGTTCTCGACGATGATGTCGGCTTTCTCGACGAGCTTCATGAATGCGGCATGGCCTTCCGGCTTTTTCAGATCGAGCCTGATCATGCGCTTGTTGCGATGGAGGTTCTGGAAATCGAAGCCATCGCGCCGACCGGTGAAATCCTCCGTCGGTTCTTCGGGTGCTTCGACGCGAATGATGTTCGCGCCCCAGTCGGCGAGGTGGCGCACGCACGTCGGACCGGCACGCGCTCGCGTGAGGTCGAGAACAGTCAGGCCCGTAAGCGGGAGCTGCGGTTTCTCGGCTGAGGGGGTGGTGCCAGTCGTCATGTGATTTCTCTTTCCGGCTCGCCTGGAGGGTCGCGCTACTATACAACACGCTCCTCGCGAGACGCCTCGCGAAGTCCACGTTGCGAGACTCGAACAAACCGAAACCGAGAGTGATGGCCGGGAACGAATATCTGTACTGCACCGTCGAAGATGAAGGTCGAATCCGCATCGTGACCGTCGACTGCCCGTTCGCCGAGAAGCGTAAGCCGAACTGGGAAAACCGCTAGCTCACACGCTTGTCCGACACCACGCGGCCTTCCTTGAAGACGAGCCTCAACTGACGGACGTTGTTGATGTCGTCGAGGGGGTTCGCTGCGACGACGATGAGATCTGCGAGCTTGCCGACTTCGACGGTGCCGAGATCGTCAGCAGCGCCGCACACCGCAGCCGCGTTTTTCGTGGCAGCAAGGAGCGTCTGCCACGGCGTTGCGCCGTCCTTCACCCACAGACCCATTTCGAGAAGCGCAGCATCTTTCAGCGGGCGAATGTCGGAACCGAGCGCCATCTTCACGCCCGCGTCGAGCGCTTTTTTGAACCAGCCGGCGTGCACGTCGGATGCGGCGTCTGCGCGGCAGCACAGTGACGGCGGAAGCTTTCGCTGATCGAGATACGCGCGCTCCCACTCGTTCCCGGCCTGAGCAGGCGTGAGGTGACTGATCGCGAGCGTCGGCACGTACCATGTGTCGTGCTTCAGCATGAGATCGATGCACTCGTCGTCCATGATGTAACCGTGCTCGATGCTGTGAGCGCCCAGGCGCACGGCGCTTTTCACAGCGTGCGGATTGGTCGCATGCGCCATGACCCTGAATTCCCGCTGCTTGCAGATCGCGAAGGCTGCGCTGATCTCGTCGTCGAGCAGAAACGAGTGCCAGTGCCGGTCCCACGCCGGTCCCATGATGCCGCCTGAGAGATTCAGCTTGATGTGATCGACGCCGCTCTTGATCTGGTCGCGTATGGCTTTGACGAATCCATAGGGACCGTCGCACTCGAGCGCATGGCCGGTGGTGAGGAAGTGCCCACCGGTGGTCGTGAGGAAGTGGCCCGACGCATACAGTCGCGGCCCGACATACTGGCCTGAATCGAAGGCGCGCTTCCACGCGACATCCATGGAGCTGTGTGTGCCGGCGCAGCGAAAGCCGACGATGCCCGAATCAGTCAGGGCCGTCATCAGGCGATGGCCGAACAGCGCAACCTGATCCGCAAGCGGCGCATCGGCGAGTGTCAGGTAGTCGGGGTGGACGTGCACGTCCCACAACCCCGGCATCAGGTAAGCATCTTGGAGATCGATCACCGTCGAGTCACCGGTTTGTGGCTTACGGCCGTCGCGCAGGATGTCCTTGATTCGCCCGTCCTCGATGACGACAGTTGCATCGGCCGCGGACGTCGGATCGATGCAATCGATCAGCGTGGCGTTCGTGAGGATCGTTCTCATGGTCGGTTCAAACTCAATAACAACCCACTACTCCGGTTTGATGCCGGCACCTTGTGCAACTTTGAGCCAGCGCCGCGTTTCCGATTCGATGAAGGCACGAAATTCCGCGGGCGTGTTGCCGACTGCTTCGAATCCACGATCGTTGAAAACCTGTGCCACATCGGGCGCACGAAGAATCGCTGCGATTTCCTTCGACACGCGCTCGACCACCGCGGCGGGGGTGCGCGCAGGCGCGAGAACGCCCCACCATGTTCCACCTGAAAAGCCGGGCAGCCCGTTCTCTTCCATCGTCGGAACTTCAGGTGCGAGAGGCGAGCGCTTCGGCGTCGCGAGCCCCAGCGCTTTCAGCTTGCCTGCCTTGACGTGAGGCAGCACGACCGGCACTGCGTCGAAGGTCATCTGAACCTGGCCGCCGAGAAGGTCAGCGAGCGCGGGTGCGCTGCCTTTGTACGGGATGTGCACGATGTTGATGCCGGCCGCTGCCCGAAACGCTTCGCCGACGAGATGATTCGACGTGCCGTTGCCGAAAGAGGCGAAATTGAGGACCCCCGGCTTTGCCTTTGCCAGCGAGATGAGCTCCTTCACCGAGCTCGCCGCAACCGACGGATGCGCGACGAGCATAAATGGCACGCGGCCGACCAGGGTTACCGGCTGGAAGTCTCTGAGAGAATCGTAAGGCGGGTTCTTCACCAGCGCGCGATAGATCGCAGCCTCGGGCGACGCCGCGAAGGAGAGTGTGTGACCATCGGGCTCGCCCTTCGCGACGATGCCGGCGCCGATCATTCCGCTCGCACCTGCCCGGTTGTCGACGATCACGTTCTGCGAGAACACCGGTGTCAACCTTTGCGCGATGAGCCGCGCAGCGATGTCGGTGCTTCCGCCGGGTGGATAGCCGACGATGAGACGGATCGGACGCGTGGGGTAGGACGTTTCTGCCGCGGTGGCTGCGCCGATTCCGAACGCAAGAATCAGCGCCAACGAAATATGCGGCGCGTCATCAATCAATCTTCGCACCTGATTCCTTTACGACCTTCGCCCACTTCGCCGTGTCGGCACGCTGAAAAACAGCGAACTGCTCAGGCGTACTGCCGACGACTTCTGCGCCGAGGTTCGTCATGCGATCGCGGACGTCCGGAAGACGCACGGCCCTCACGATATCCGCGTGCAGCTTGGCGATCATTTCCCTGGGCGTCGCTGCAGGCGCAAGTATGCCGAACCATTGCACCGCCTCGAAGCCTGTGAGACCCGACTCCGCTACGGTGGGGACGTTCGGAACGATCGGTGAACGTGTTGGATTCGTGACTGCAAGCGCGTTCAGCCGGCCCGCTTTGACGTAAGGCAGGAACGATACGGCAGTGCCGAACATGAGATGGACTTGCCCGCTGACGAGATCGAGGA
>JBKJPI010000193.1:0-4060 GCA_046595235.1 Burkholderiales bacterium
CGCGGCGATGCAGACATCGCCTTTCAGCAGATGAGCGAGCTGCTACCGGTGCCCGGGATCGCGCACATCACGCCGCTCCCGCCCGACCTCCAGAAAGTTTCAGTGTTCGCCGCCGGCGTCGCAAAGAGCAGCGCGGACCCGGACCTTGCGCGCAAGGTCATCGCTTTCCTTGCATCCAGAGAGGCGGCCGGTGCGATCGCAAGGAGTGGCCTCGAAGCCATGCCTGCGATCTGAAGCGCTGCCTCATACATCATCGAGCGGAGAAAAGCGACTAAGCAACCTCGGGGCGCTAGCCCGCAGGCGACAGCACATGAATCACGCGGGTCGAGATCATGTCTTTCACCTTCGCACCGTACGCAGCCATGTGCGGCGCGGCCGCATGGGCCTTGAGCGCCTGCGCATCCCGCCATTTTTCGACGAATACGAAAGTGTCGGGCCCGAACTTTGTCTGAAAGCCGCCAAGGCCTTCAGCGTCGACCGTGAGCGCATACTCGATGCAGCCCTCCTCGGCCAGCACAGCCGGAATGTTGGCGCGCGCGACCTCCAGGACTTTTTCTCGCTGACCGGACTTGGCCGTGATGAGGGCTAGGACGTAAATCATGGCGTTTTTCCTTTTGATTTGGCCGACATGGCTTTTTCGACTTCGATTTTGGGCGATGGATCGCCGGACCAGGTCAGGCGATACGCATTTCCACGGCGCACATTGGCGACGACCGCGGGCCTGAAGCACGCGAGATTGGTCCCGCGCGGCCGGCGCGCGCTGGGATATACCACCCCGACCGAGCCCGATGCCATCAGGCGTACGGCAAGCCGCTGTGATGCGACATAGCTCGAGGGGTCGAGGCAGCGCGTGAACCGGTGATCCTTTCGGATGTCGTGAAACGCGCTCGTGAAATCGGCGTGCAGCGTTTCGTAGGTGACGGTGTCGTCGAAGCGGCCGATCTCCTGATATTCGACACTCTTGTGAAAGGCCACCTCGGCAAGCGCGGTTTCCATCTCGAGAGAGCAGTACCACGCTCCGCGCGCCGGGCCGTTGAAGCGGCTGCCCTGCGGATGCGCGTAAGTGAAAGCCGCGTTGATGAGACTCGCGTTCGGAACGCCGAAAACCAGCTCGTCGATCCCGATGCCGGGCAGGACCCCGCACTGCCCCCGCAGGCGCTCGTTGGTGGCGTTGTCGAGATCGAACAGATCGGCGAGATGCGCGTCGTCTTCGGCGACGCCGGTGAGAACGGACGCATCGCGCGCGGCAAAACGCGACGGAATGAGGCGGCAGGTGTCGAACTGCCGGACGAGCGTTGTCGGGGGAAGCGGTGGGCTCATACGCCGCCGCGGCGAGCATCCAGTAGCTTGCGTATCGTTTGCATTGCAAGAAGGCCGCCGCCGATCATAAAGCCCAGCGCCGTCCTGCCGCCGAAGATCGTATTGGTGTTGGGCAGGTTCACCCATTCGTCGGCGAGTCTGTCTCCATAAATGATATGCAGGGCTTTATAGATGCCGGTGAGATACGAGATGCGGGTAATGCGGTCCACATCGAGAACGCGGTCGGAGTTCTTCTTCCATTCGTAGTACGCGCTGCTCGACAATCCGCCGAGAAGCTCGCGTGCGTCCTCGTCCCGAACCTTCCATCGTTCGATGATTTTGAAAAAACCCCGAAGTGCCGAACGCGACAGGCGCACACGCTCGGCCTTCGAGCTCAAATCGACGATCGACGGCGTGTCGAACGACGTGGACGGGTAAGCAAGACCCATAATGTATCTCCTGATAGGGATAGAATATACTCCGATTCCGGAGATCACAACACGTAAGCGCTCCGCCATCACGGCCGCATCCGTGCGTTTCGCAACCTCTTAAGCCTCCTGAGAGCGACCTCAAGATGAATGATGCTCTGCGCACGATTCTGCCCATCGCCGGCTGGCCCGCAAATCGCGCAAACGCAGTCGAGATCACCGGTCAGGCTGATCCGATATTGCCGACGCCATTCCGTCTGGGCGAGACCAGCACCGCCACGCTGGCGGCGGTTGGCCTCGCTGCGTCCGACCTGTGGGAATTGCGCACCGGACGTGAGCAGGACGTCGCAGTCGATACGCGCCAGGCGACCGCCTCGTTGCGCAGCGGGCATTATCTGAAGATCGACGGCGCACACGTTTCGCCCGCACCCAATGCGGTGATGGGGATGTATCCGGCGAAGCACGGCCGCTGGAGCTATCTGCACTGTAATTTTCCGAATCATCGCGCGGCTGCGCTCGAGGTTCTGGGCGTGCCCGAAGATCGCGAGGCGGTGCGGAAGGCAGTTGCGCAGTGGGACGCACTCGAGCTCGAAGAGGCGATCATCGCGGCGAGAGGCGCCGGCGGTATGGTGCGCACCATGGAAGAGTGGGCGCAACACCGGCAGGGGCAAGCGGTTGCGTCATTGCCGCTGATGGAGATCGTGAAGATCGGCGACAGCGCGCCAGAACCGCTGCCCCCCGGCGATCGGCCGCTGTCGGGCATTCGCGTACTCGACCTCACCCGCGTCATCGCCGGGCCGACGTGTGGACGCACACTGGCCGAACACGGCGCCGATGTGATGAAGATCAGCGGCGCACACCTGCCGAGTCTCGGACGGCAGGAATACGACACCGGACACGGCAAGCTTTCAGCGCATCTCGATTTGCGTGTGGAAAAGGACAAGGAGATTCTGCATGGCCTCATCCGCGAAGCCGATGTGTTCTCGCAGGGCTACCGGCCGGGGACGATCGGCAGTCGCGGATTCTCGCCCGAGGCGCTGGCAGAAATACGGCCGGGCATCGTGGCAGTGTCCTTATGCGCCTTCGGTCATGTCGGCCCGTGGGCCACGCGCCGCGGCTTCGACACCGTCATTCAGGCCGTCAGCGGTATCACGCATCGGCAGGGTCAGCGCTTTCCCGGCGCTGAACCCGGCCCCCAGTTTTATCCCGTGTCGGCGATCGACTTCCTCACCGGCTACCTGATGGCTTTCGGTACGATGGTCGCTCTCGCCCGCCGCACGCGCGAGGGCGGCAGTTGGCTCGTTCGGATTTCGCTCGCGCAGGTGGGGCGCTGGCTCGTTGAGCGCGGCGAGGTGCCGGAAGCGGATCTAAAAGACGTGCCGAAGGACTTCACTGCTGCCGAGCTCGAGCGCTGGTCGATGACGAGCGAGACACCGGTGGGTCGCCTGCAGCATCTCGCGCCTGTGCTGCGTCTCTCCGAAACACCGCCGCGGTGGGCAAGGCCCATGGTGCCGCTTGGCTACAACGAACCGGTGTGGCCGCCTCGCACGGCGAGGTAACGCCTCACGCAGCGGCGGAGCGCTTCCAGCCGAGCCAATCGACGACGGCCCCACCCATCACACGCTCGAGATCGCGGCCCTTCAACCACGGCATCTCCTCGGTAAACATGGTCACACACTGCCGATACGAGCAGGGCATGCGGGTGATGTCGGTGCCCCAGAAGCAGCGGTCGGGTCCGAACGTTTCGATGATCTGGCGCAAATAGCCGTGGATATTCGTGTACGGATAGGGCTCACTCGAAGTGCTCGGCGCACCCGACAGCTTGACCGCGACATTGGGTAGTCTGGCGAGCGTGAGCATGTCGCCCAGGTCGGCATAGGCCGCGTCGTCTTTCTTGTCGGCTCTGCCGCCCCCGCGTCCGATGTGATCGATATGCATCTTTAGGCGGGGATGCTTTTCCGCGATCGTCCCGAAAGCGGCGATGTTCTTCCCGCTGGCCAGGAGACCGATGCGAAGGCCGGCCTTCTCGGAGGCAACCCAGAGCCAGTCGAGCGAACCGTCGGCCCACCATGACTTCTGGTGCGCCTCGCTGAACGTGTAGCGAAGGCCGAGCATGCCCGGCCGCTCGCGCCAGTGAGCCACTATCTTCTCGCGGTCCGGGCTCTGAAGATCGAAATGCCCGAGGATGCAGAACTTGTCCGGGTGCAGGCGCACCGCCTTTACGGCGAGCTCGTTGGCCGCTTCCCCGAACGCGCTGGGCGGGTGGATCACCGCGGCATCGACTCCGGCGGATTTCATCTCTGCGAGCGCATCGTCGATCCCGTACGTCGGAT
>JBKJPI010000210.1:0-7486 GCA_046595235.1 Burkholderiales bacterium
ATCGCATTTTTCAACTCCTTCAACATGCGCGGCGGCAGATTATCAAGCTTCGCCTTGGTGTAGGCCATCAGCAGCCAAATCGTGCCGCTCTGCAACAGGTTGTAATAGATCACCCGCGCGCCGCCGCGCTTGCCGCGACCACTGGCAGCCCAACGCACCTTGCGCAATCCCCCGCTGCCGGGAATGACGTCACCGACAAGGGCATTGAGCGCGATCCAGTTCACGAACTGATCCAGTTCGTCTTCCGACCAAATCTTCGCGGCGCAATGCTGAAATACCGGCGTCTGTGCGACGGTCAGATACATGTGTTAATCATACCCCAATGGGGCACTGCCGGGCAAGCCACGCGGGCTCGTGGCGCTCGCATCAGGTTCCGCTCGCGAATCTCGAGGGCCGTCGTCTGCTACTCGCGACCGCGTCCTTGAGCGTCCTCGGATACGATCACGACCTCACCGAGCCTGTCATCCACGCCTGGAACGGCCGCGCCACGTCGCGCAATGACTGAATCGACCCGCAGTCATGAGGCCTCCGTAAATACCGGCGCGAAGCCGCCTCCGGGCGTGCGAAAGTTGGTCGTCTGTCCCTGATAGAGACGCGCTGCGAGAAGCATGACCACACCGGCGTAGGCATAACTGCGAACGTCGACTTTCAATACCGCTGCCTGCGGGTCCGCAATGCGTCGCTCGCTGGGGGCTACCAGCGCCTGGGCCACGTAGGTGCCTTGTGCCATTTCTTCCCACACGCGCTTCGTGATCTTCTCCCCACGGTAGGTGGCCTTGCTGCCGTAACCGGCGGCTGGCTTGAAAAAGAGCTGACGTCGCTTCGCCCACAACGCGTCCCTGTTCCCAGCCGTCATGATCTCGGTGCGCGGGATTCCCGCAAGCAGTGTTGAAACCACTTCATCGGAGACGCCCGTCGCGCGAACGAACGCCTCGTCGCAGAGCAAGGCGAGATTGCGCTTGTCCGCATACAAGGCATGCGCGCGAGGATGGGGACTTACAACCACTTCTCCCGCCAGATAGGCCAACTTAAGCGGAGCCTGTGCAGGCAGTTCCAGCGAAAAATCGGTCAGGCGGTTGTAAACGAAGTCGATAGCCTGATCGCGATGCCAGAGACGCCCCGCGTTCCGAACGAGGTCACCCGGGTCGCAGATGATTACGCCGACGCCGTGACGCACTAACAGTTGGCGATAAAGCAGGAACTCCGGATAAAGGTACTGCTGCTCGGGCGCCTCGTCGACGATGGCCAACCACTTGAGCGGAGCGTCTTTACGCTGCAGACGCCACTCCGTCAGGAATACCTCGAGCAGCGCGTCCTCGATGGCGTCGGCTTCCATCGGAGCCAACGCAAGCCCCGCCGCGTCCGCGCAACAGGATCGGTGCGCTCGCCCCAGAACTGCGTTGAGAAGCGCGCCGCCTGGATTCGTATTGATCTCTATCAGCTGCGGCCCTGTGACGCCTAGATGGAAGTCGTAACCCAGAAGGCCACCGGCCGGACCCGGATCGAAACGCGCAATGTCGGGCGCCCAGGCGAGAGACGCAGTGCGGAAATGCGTTGTCGCGACGACGGCTTCCACCGCGCCGATGACGCGCGCCATCGCTTCGACATGCGCGCGTGATACGAACATCGGTACTGACGCGAAAAGGTGCGGATGGGTCTCCACCATCGCAAGGGACAGGCACCGCGCGCCCAGGTCCTCTTCAAGGCCGCGACGCAACGCCGCATCGTCCAGGCTGAGGCAGTAGCACGAGCGGTTCAGCGCCTCGATGGACGTGGCTGCCACACAACTGTTGCCGCACGCTTCAGGCTTGGCCTTGACGTTGATGACGCGTGTCATTTCAGGCGGGACAAATCAGGGCAGAGCTTCTCAAAGGCGTGGGTCGCGCACGTCGTGCTTCAAGGCCGAAATGTCTCGTGCTCGACAAAATATTTGCGCGCAAGCGCCAGCAACTGGTTGTCCGTCGGATGGTCCACGGTCTCCCACGCAACAATGTGTTTAGCCACTGCCGCGCGATGCTTGTCTACATAATGGCGGAAATCCGACTGCGCCTTATGCGAGCCCGTCACCAGCACCTCGGCGATGCCCGCCAGCGCATCGCACACCTCACCAAAGAACTCGTGCTCGGTGCGCACGCTGCTGCCGTGCTGTCGCGTGTGGTGAGTATGTGCTTTTACCTTCTGGCTTTGAACGTGATCGGCGTCGAACTGGAGCACTTGCGCAGTGTGGTGGTCGATCAACACGACAGCATGGGGAAAAGACATTGAGTTACTCCAGGTTGCGGCGCCTGCATCAGGTACCGGCTTGGTGAAGAAAGCGGCGAAGACGTCGTGGTTGCGCGACGAAAGCGCAAGAGTCTAAGCCTCGATAATGACCTTGAGAGCCTTGGTTTCGGCAGCACGGCTGAACGTATCATAAGCATCGAGGATCTGATCGAGCTTGAAGCGATGGGTGATCAGGCGCGCGGGATCGAGCTTCCGGGACTGCACAGTTTTCAGGAGCATGGACGTCGTGACGGTATCCACGAGTCGGGTCGTGATGGCGATGTTCTTCGACCACAAACCCTCGAGATGAAGGTCGACCTTCTGCCCGTGCACGCCGACGTTGGCGATTACGCCACCCGCAGCGACGATGTCCTGGCACAGCACGAACGTAGCCGGCACGCCCACGGCTTCTATCGCCGTGTCCACGCCGCGGCCACCGGTCAGCGTCTTGACCTTATCGGCAGCCTTTCCGTCGGCACTGTTGATCGTTTGCGTCGCGCCGAACTGCCGCGCAATCTCGAGGCGGCCGTCGTCCACGTCGATCATGATGATCTCTGCCGGCGAATAGAACTGCGCTGTGAGCAAAGCCGCCAGGCCGATGGGGCCCGAGCCCACGATCGCAACCGTGGAACCCGGTGCGACTTTCCCATTGAGCACACCGCACTCGAACCCCGTCGGCAAAATGTCGCTGAGCATCACGAGCGCCTCCTCGTCGGCGCCTTCGGGTATGGGATAAAGGCTGGTGTCTGCATGAGGCGTGCGGACGTACTCGGCCTGTGTGCCGTCGATGGCATTGCCGAGGACCCAGCCGCCCGTCGTGCAATGGGAATACATGCCGCGACGGCAGTACTCGCACTTGGCACACGAAGAGATGCAGGAGATGAGAACGCGATCGCCGGGGCTGAACAGCGTGACACCCGCGCCGACCGAGTCGACGATGCCCACGCCCTCGTGCCCCAGGATGCGCCCGGGTGCGCATGTTGCCACATCCCCTTTCAGAATATGCAAGTCGGTGCCGCAGATTGTCGTTTTGGTGATCTTTACGATCGCGTCGCTTGCTGCCTGCAACGTGGGTTTTGCGTGCTCCTCGAGAGATTTCAGGCCGGGGCCGCGATAGACCAGCGCCTTCATCGTGTCTTTATGCATCCGCGCACGCGGCGCGAGGGCTGTGTCATTGGCGTCTGGAAGTTCCTTAACTGCGGGGATTGGTGTCATTTGATTTTGTCGATGGATAAGGCTGGGCGGGGGTGCGCGTACATTAGGCGCGCATGGGGCACACTTCACCGTGCGCCAGCGCACATAGGCCGCTACGTGGGCTAGCGCACAGTGGGGGCGCGCGCGGGCGGCTATGATCGTCGCTCGCAGACGACTCCTCCCCAAAGAACGATCAACAATGGATTGGCATGTGAACCTGCGGGTCAAAGAAGCGATCGCGAACACGCCCCTCCGTATCCATAGCACTCAGACTCGATACGTGCGGATGCATGACATGTAGCGACTTCGTGAGGGCAAGGCTCTCCGCCGAGGGGCGGTTCGGCCTGCACCTCACGATTGGCGGCGTCCTGTTCATAGCAGGTGCGTGGCTATTCGGCGGCGTTGCGGAAGACCTGATAACGGGCGATCCGCTGACGATCTTCGATGTCGTCATCTCTGACTGGTTTGAGCATCACGCGACGCCTTCATTCGCCCTATGGATGACACGCGTTTCGAACCTGGCTTCGCCCGCCGCAGTGCTTGGCTTATGCATCCTCGCGTCGCTGGTCCTCATATGGAAGCACCGGTGGTATGCGTTGCTTGCGCTGCTGCTCGCGGTCCCGGGCGGCATCGGTCTCAACCTTTTGCTCAAGATGATGTTCGCGCGAGCACGGCCCGGCTGGGCCCATCTCGATCTGTGGGGGTACAGCTTTCCGAGCGGGCATACGATGGCGGCCACCCTGGTGTACGGATTTCTCGGGGTCTGCTTCGTTCTCCTGACGTCGTCCTTCTTCCAGCGCACATGCGCGACTGCGATTGTTCTACTGATTATCGGCGCCGTCGGCTTCAGCCGGATTTATCTTGGTGCCCACTATTTCAGCGACGTCGTGGCAGCGTTCGCGGCCGGTTTAGCATGGCTGGCAATCTGTCTCACTGCCGTTGAAAGCCTGAGGCGTCACCGGAGAGTAACGCCTGAACAATCGCTGATGACGTAATCAGATCGATCGTCGCTCGCCTGACGGCCCCTTGGGGCGTAACCAACTTCGGCCTCACCGCAGCAACGACATCCGCACCACGTCGAGCCGCTCCAGCAGCGCCAGCGCCTGCGCGCGCTCTTCGGCATCGCCGTTCCGAAAAACATGGTCAAGGACGTCAACGCCGACTTGCAGCTTGTCTTTCGCCAGGCCGCGCGCCGCGCCTCGCTCACACGCGTGGGCCAGCTGCTTCAGCACGCGCAACGCGCCTGCGACTTGTCCGCGGTCGGCAAACACCACTGCAGAAGTGATCAGGTCGGCGGCCTCCCGCGCGAGGCCGGCGCGCTCCTCCGCGGGAGAACGAGTCGATGGCGGCGGTGGTGCTTTACGCTTCATCCAAAAAGATCTCAGGTCAGGGGCGGCATCAGATCTTAGCCGCTCGTTGATTTCGGCTCGTCAGCGCAAAGAGCGGCGCGGCGAGTGCCGCCATGACCCATACAATTGCCGGACCCGATGGCAGGTCGGTCGCCGCCGACGCGACAAGGCCGAGGACGTAACCCGCAGCGCTCAGCGCATACGCAGCGCTGAGCCGGTATCGTTGCAGGCGCCGCGTCGCGAGGGCCGGCACGATGAGCGTCGTAAAGACGAGATACAGCCCGACGAGTTGCACTGAGATCGTTACGGCTATGGCGAAGCTCACATAGAACGCCGCGTGCCCGGCTTTCGCGCCGCGCTTCACCACGAACGCGAGCAAGGCTGCATAGACGATCGCCACCAGCGGCAGCGTGCCCGGACTCACCCAGAGGATTTGCCCCACCAGGAGCTCGCGCAGGTGCTCGCCGCCATGGGGGTTCTTCGCAAGGAGCAACAGCGCGCCGCTGGCTGCGAGAATGAACGTGACACCGATCATCGCTTCCTGAACGTCGGGCCACCGCTTGTCCGTCCACGTGAGGCCAAGCGCACCCGTGAGGGCTGCGGTGAGCGCACATAACTGTACTGCCCAGCCCTGGGGCTCCAGGCCGATGAAAGTCGCAAACACGACCCCGAGGCCCGCGATCTGCGCGATGGCGAGATCGATGAACACGATCCCGCGATCCAGCACCTGCGTGCCGAGCGGCACGTGTGTCGCAGTGACCAGCAAACCGGCGGCGCACGCAGGCCACAGGATGCTCCAGTCGAGTCCATTCATTTGGACACGGCGCCAAGACGCGCAAGGGTGTCATCGAAGAGGCCGAACAGATCCTTCGCCTTGTCGGTGCCGCCGACCGTGTACGGCAGCACCACCAGCGGAATTTTTGCGCGCTCGGCGAGCCACTCTCCGGCGCGCGGGTCGGTATACGCCGCGCGCACGATGGCTTTTGCAGGCTCGCGTCCGAGTCGCGAAAGGAGCTCGCTCAAGTGACTCGTGGTCGGAGGCAGCCCCGGCTTCGGTTCCAGGGCGCCGGCTTCGCGCATGCCGAGCCAGTTCACGAGATACGTGAGATCGCGGTGATACACGACGACCGCCATGCCTTTGAGCGATGCGCCCTGCTTCTCCCAGCGCGTGCTCGCCTCCCGCCAGCGCTCGAGAAAATCCTTCGCACGCGCGCGGTAATGCGCCGCCTCGTTCCGATCGAGCTCGGCCATGCGCTCGGCGAGCGCGGCGGCAATTATCGCGATGTTCCGTGGATCGAGGTGGACGTGAGGATTGCCCGCCGCATGCACGTCTCCGTGAGCCCGATCGAGGCGCTGGGGCGCGTCGACCAGTGCAACCTGTCGTGCAGCTTCGAAGTAACCGGGACGCCCGTCCTGAATCGCGGGATTGCCCGATTGCTGCTGCACAAGCGGCAGCCATCCAATCTCGAGCTCGGCACCGGTGCACACGACGAGCTGCGCGCTGCGCGCACGTGCAATGAGGCTCGGTCGCGCGTCGATGCGGTGCGGGTTCTGCAGAGCGCTCGTCGCAACGTAGACGCTGCCCTTGTCGCCTACGAGCTCCTTAGCGAGCGCGCCCCATTCCGGTTCACACGCAAAGATGTTGAGCGCGGCGGCGGCCGGCCGAATGAATGTGAGCCCCACCATGAGGGCGACCACGCTTGCGTGTCTGAGTGTCGAGTTCATATTTTGTCCCATGTCAGAACCGATGGCCGCCGTGTGCGCCAAGGCTCAGGATGTACTGGAGGAGCAGCTGGTTGTCCGTCGCGCCCGCACGTGACTTGTCCGCTGCAAACTGAAGGCGGAGCCGGCTGAATTCGCTGAAGCTGAAATCCACCATCGCCGTATTACGCGTCGGGTTATGGCGTCCCAGCAGCGGAAAGTCTGCCGCCGCAGGGCCCAGGCCGTTCGCGACGATTCCGACGTCGACGTCGCCATAGCGCAATGCGTCGTATCGATAGCCCACACGCCAGCGCGGTATGAACTGCCAGGTCGCCTGCGTATACCAACCCGACTGCGCGGCACGGAACGAATCGCTGAAGGCCGCGCCGAATTGCGGCACGGCCTGAGCGGAATCGTCATACGTGAGCGTACCGTCCTGGCGCACGCGAAAATACTCGCCCTGCAGCTTGACGTTGGTGCGTGTGGAGTCGCCGTTCGGCGCCCACTTGAGGACGCCGTCCACCACCCATACCCGCGCCTTGCCGCCGAAGCTGTTGCTGACGGCGTTGCCGAGCGAGTCCACGTCGTCATAGGTGCGGTTGCGCGCGGACGTGCGCAGGTACGACAGCCCCGCACGCCATGCGTAGCTCTGCCCAATGTCATCTCCGGCATGAGCGAACAGCGCCCAGCTCCCTGCACCGTTTTTGCTGCGGTCGTTACCGGGAAACGACTGCCCATTGCCGATTTCGCCGCCAAGCTCGAGGAACATCGGAGTCGGCGCAAGCCAGCGCACCTGCACGCCATCCTGCGTGTAGCGCCCGCCGAGGAAAGCCTTGTACGGCAGCGGCGCGTCCTGAAAATCCCAGGCGTGCTGGTGAATTTCGTTCTGATAACCGATGCCTGAGAGGAACCGGCCTGCCTTGAGCGTGAAGCCGCGCGGCGCCGCGAGGGTCTGGAAGTACGCTTCCTCGACTTCGACC
>JBKJPI010000230.1:0-4480 GCA_046595235.1 Burkholderiales bacterium
CCTGCTTCTGTACGACCCGCTCGATGGTTCGTCCAACCTCGACGTCAACATTTCCGTCGGGACGATCTTCTCCGTTCTGCGCTGTCCCAGCGACTGCGCGGAAGCCGATGCCTCTGCTTTCATGCAGCCCGGCGCCAATCAGGTCGCCGCAGGCTTCGCCGTTTATGGCGCTGCAACGATCCTCGTGCTCACAATCGGTAACGGGGTTGTCGGCTTTACGCTCGACCGGGAGCTCGGCTCGTTCGTGCTCACGGAAGAAAAAATCATGATTCCGGAAGATAGTCAGGAGTTCGCGATTAACGCCTCGAACATGCGCAACTGGGGCCCGCCGGTGAAACGCTATATCGACGAATGCCTTGCAGGAAAAACCGGTATACGCGGGAAGGATTTCAATATGCGCTGGGTCGCCTCAATGGTGGCTGACGTTTACCGCATCCTTTCACGGGGGGGTGTCTTTCTATATCCGCGTGATGCGAAGCACAAGGACGGTCGCCTTCGACTCATGTATGAAGCGAACCCGATGGCTTTCATCGTGGAGCAGGCGGGAGGCGCCGCAACCGACGGGACCATGCGCATCCTTGACGTTCAGCCTACCGCGCTGCATCAACGCGTGGGCGTCATACTG
Source organism: Burkholderiales bacterium (assembly GCA_046595235.1). Lineage (GTDB taxonomy): Bacteria > Pseudomonadota > Gammaproteobacteria > Burkholderiales > SG8-41 > JAQGMV01. The sequence continues at coordinate 626 of JBKJPI010000230.1, forward strand.
GGGTCAAAGAACGAGGTCGACCGCGTCACCCGCTACCACAACGAGGCCTAAAACCAGAACAGGCTCTAGGGCGAGACTTTCAGGGTGTGCGCTGGCCGCGGTCCACGGCGCAGTTCCGCAAAAGCGGCGAGCTGCCAGTGACGTATCGCGACGAGCAATGTCATGGGTGAGCGTTCGCCAAGCGGCAGTCGCGAATCCTCATTGTGCAGGTCTGAGAAATCCCGTGTGATGCGTTTGAGCCGCGCGACCATGTCGGCGCTCGCGTTCTTCGAAAGCATTCCGTTCACTACCAGCATGAACTCGTCCGGTCTGTTAAATCGAGATCGAAAGAATTCGTTGTGCGCAGAATCGTTGAAGAAGCGCTGGATCGGCCCGTCGGGCAGCCATGCGAAAGTGCGTGACACGAGGAGCTTGATGCGATTTGCCGGCAGGAGCTCAATGAACTTGAGGTGATCGAGCTTCGAGAGCAGCTTTACGCATTCGGCGCTGGAGATGTCGTAGCCCTCGACGATCTGGTCGAACGTCACCTGATTGAGCGCGCAGACCGCGACCAGAAAGAGCTTGCGGTCGGTGACGATCTCGCGTTCCTGCTCGAGCGTAAGGTGGACCATCAGCGGCTCGTCACGTACGGCCGCACGGACGAGGTCGGAAAAGTCGATCTCGGCGCAGCGACAGATGTTGTCCAGGCGCTTCAGCGTGAAATCCCGGCGTGAAAACATACGCTTGACGCTCGCCTCGCTCAGCCGCAGCTGGGGTGCGAGACTCGCATAAGTAATGTGTCGCGCTTTCAACTCGCGCTTGAGCGCCTCGACCAGCGCGGCGGTGTGCGCCATCGTTTCCCCTTGTCTTGACTACGCGCGTTCGGTTCTCAGGCTCCGAGTAGCGACTGGCGATACCTTCGGGAAAGCCGGGAGAGACCTGCCCGATTGTGCTCGCGCCAGCGCCCGCATGAAGATCATTATGCCTCCATCGCGAATCGGAATAGTCCCGCTGTCCCTCAACACGGAGGCCGTCATGGAAGCAAACGCACTCATGCAACCCGCTGTCCGATTCGCACCCCGCCCGATTCAGCTGGTTCTCGTCCGTGCCAACGGGCCGCTTTTCTACAGCCTCGCCACGGCATCCTTGCTGGAGGCCACGATGCCGCTCGCCGCTGACAGACTGCTCCATTTTTTCGGTGGAGATCGGGCGATTTCCAACTGGGTCACCGCTGAGTGGCTGCCGCGGAAATTGGAACGCGCTGCCGAGCTCAGGAAATACATGTCCACCGTTTGGCCGGAATTCGACTGGGATGCGAGCCTCGAGCACTATCGCACCGTCGGGTGTGCGGAAGGTGCCCGGGCCCCGCGCTGCCCGACGGGTGCGCATGAAGCGCTCGCGCGCTGCGTCGCGACTGCTCAAAGCGGAATCCTCTATCGCAGTCTCGCGCGGTGGGCCGAGGACGCCAGGCTCCGGGAGCTCGCTGCAACGATCGCGCGGGAGGAAGCGAATTCCTTCACCCATTTCCGCGATCTGTACGACAGGCGTCTGAAAGCGCAAGGTTTTGGCTGCACGGCGGCGTGGCGGACTGCTTTGGGTTGTGTGCGATCGGCGCGGGACGGGTATGTGCCACGTGCGTTCGCCGCAATCAACGCCCAGTGTGCGGTTCAAGTGCCGTTCCCGGTGCTCGAATACCCGGAGTTTGTCAGGCGGATGGGTGCGGTTATCGAGCGTCACGGAAACCTGGGTACTCCGGAACGCCTGCTGTTTCGGCCGTGGAAAGCGCGGCCGCGACTACCGGCGCCGGGTGCCCAGCAGCAGCGTGCACTGCCGTGGTTCAGGCCTGTATTGAAAGCGGCCGCATGATCCGATCGCGGACTGGCGTATCGATAACCCGGTCGTTAGATTTGCGGCCTTGTTCCGCAAGCACGTCTTCGAGCGCCTGAAGAAACCGGCCTGAACCGGCGGTTCAGCGTTCGAGCGTGCGCGCAGCGGCAATCGCCGCGGCGAGCCGAGCAAGTGTGAGCGGTGCGCTGCCCTCGGCCTTGTTGTTCGCTATTACGTAAGCTGAATGTCCGGCGGCAAGCGGAGCCGCCACCAGACGTGCGATGGATTCGCGCGTCGAGACATCCTCGTCAACCAGGCGATCGAAGGGCTTGTAGCGCGCCTTTGCTGCTTCATAGGCATGCTGTCCGTTCAGAATCCACCGCACGACAAGGGGGCCGGGGCCGAAACCCGCCATTGCAGCAGCCTGCGCGGCGACCGGCGGCATGCGCGGGTGCAACGCAACGCAATAACGGACGCCCGTGTCATTCAGCGCGCTCATGAAGCTGCGCGTGAGTAGCGGCGCATCGCGTAATTCAACCGCATACAACGGCCCCGGCGGCAAAGCGCGCAGAAATGCGTGCAGTTTGTCGACGAACCGGGACGGCTGACGTAATCGTGCGCGTCCCAGCGGCGGGAACTGGAAGAGCAGCACCCCCGCCTTGTCACCCAAACCTTCCCGGCACGGCTCCACGAAAGACTTTATCGCGAGCTGCGCGTCGAGAAACGTGGGGTTTCCCACCGGTTTCCCGCCGTCTTTTCGAGTCCATGCGGCAGTGCAGGACGCAGGTCCTTTCACCACGAACCTGAAGCGCTCCGGTACCTGCGCCGCATACGCGGCGTAGTGGGCGCGAGGCAATGGTGCATAGAAGGACCGGTCAAGGCAGACCGTCTTCAGCAGCGGATGGCTCGAGTAAGCCGGTAAGCCGTGTTGTGCCAGGGCCTGTTCCGACGCTTCGCGGTCCCAGACAATGCCGTTCCAGCCCGGGAAGAACCACGATGCGGTCCCAAGATAAAGCTCCCGCGGCATCTGGAGTGCGAGCTCGGTGATCTCGTAATGCAGCGCTGCCGGCCCGATTGCTTCGGTTTGCGCAGCCGGTGAATGCCGCGGCGCGGGTGAAAAGAGCGAAAGCTGATCAGCCATTGGGTGTGCTTACTTCAACCGCCTCCACACCGGTGTCCCCTTCGAAGCGCCGGACTATAGCGTTGATTTGTTGTTGCTCTTTCTCAGAGGATCCCATGCGTGTGTGTCCCTGCTCCAGCACTCATTGTGGTCCGGGAGAACGCGCCATACAAACCGAATGTACCGCTCGGGTCGGCGACGCTATTGAATCCCGTACATTTACCGAGAGAGATCACGTCCTGCGGTCATTGACAATAGTGTTTTCACTCGGCATCCTCTCGTCACCGTGCTGCGCGACAGCGGCAAGGAGACGATCATCCAACTGACCACCACACGATAAACGGGAGACACCGAATGGCTGCAAAGAAAAAAGCAACGAAGAAGGCACCCGCCAAAAAGAAGGCAGCGGCGAAGCGCAAGCCGAACGCCGCGTTCATGAAGCCGATGCAGCCCAGCGCATCGCTATCCGCGGTCATTGGCGGCAACCCAATGCCCCGCACCGAAGTGACCAAGAAGATCTGGCTCTACATCAAAAAGAACAGCCTGCAGGACAGCAAGAACCGTCGCAACATCAACGCCGACGACAAGCTGAAAGAAGTGTTCGGTGGCAAGAAGCAGGTCTCGATGTTCGAGATGACCAAGCTGGTCAACAAACACCTCAAGTAACAGCCCCAGGTTCCTGAACGGCCGGCGCCGCCACGCGGTGACCGGCCGTTCCGTTTTTAAGAGGCGGGAGACGCGCGCCGCCACGCGACAAGCGCGACGCCAAGCATCGTGACGCCCATTCCGATTGCGCTGAGGATCGAAGGCGCGATCCCGAAAATCGCAAGCTCGAGCCCTACCGCGAAGATCGGCGTGAGGTAGATAAGGCTCGCCACACGGGCAGCCTGACCGCGCCGCATGAGCGTGTGCAAGGCGTTGACACCCAG
>JBKJPI010000276.1:0-10359 GCA_046595235.1 Burkholderiales bacterium
GCCCATTCGAGTGTCGGCATGAAAGGCACGAGAATGAGGAACACGCTCGAGGGCAGATGCGTGAACACCATCGTGTTCACGAGCCCGATACGCCTCGCGATTCTCACCGCGAGCAGAAATGAAAACGCAGCGAGCACGCCGGTCCAGAAGAAGATGCTACCGGCAAGGGCCGTCGAGAGCTGGAATTTTTCGAAGAGCCAGAGAACGAGCATCGAATCCAGTACGAGCCCGCCGGCAAAAGCATCGAGGCTGAAAAGCGCAGCGAGCTTGTAGACCATGCGTTTCGACGTGCTGAGCCGGCCATCGGTCTGCACCGCTGCGACGGGTGTCGGAGGCTCTTCGCGTGGAAGCCTGGAATAACTGAACGCTACCGCAACGCCGAAAACCGCGTAGAGCACGAACATCGCCTGCAGCGCATGCTTCATGCTCACGCCGAAATGCGTTGTCAGCAAGTCGGGGGCACCGGCGAAGAGTGCGCCCATCGCAGCGACGAGAGACCCCACAAGGCTGTAGCGTGCGAACACCGCGGTACGTTCGCCGTCTTTGACTACGCGCGAAATAGCCGCGTGTTCGAGCGGAAGAAAGACGCTCACGCCTCCGCTCGAAGGGTTCAGCGTGCCGACGACTGCGATCGCCAGCAAAGGCCAGAAATCAGTGACTGTGGCGAAGCTCAGGCCCGTGGCCGCCATGAGCGCCGCCGCCATCAGAAGCAGCGTTCGGTACTGGAATCGCCGCGCTTGCAGCCCAACAGCGAGCGTCAGGGCCCCGGACCCAAGGAGCGTGGCTGTAGCGATTATCCCGACTTCAAACGGGCCGAAGCCGAGTGCGATCAGGTAAACCGGGAGCAGAAGGCTTACATAGCCATCTGCAAAAGCGCGTAAGCCTCGACTCCAGAGAATCAGCCGGATCAACGGGAAGGTCTGCCGCCGCGGCAGCGCGTTCCGGCGCTATCTCTGCGCCGAGGTCCTGGCGTCCGAAAGACGCTCGCGCCCGAGTGCTGTCAGCTGCAATCCACCTTCGACCAGCGTGATTGCAAGGCCAAGGTGAACGAGCCGTTCCGCGATGTGTCCGGGCAGCTCCGGCTTGATCGGCGCGTCAGTATCGAGCTGGCCGAGCCAGTCGAGCTCTTCAGGGGTCAGGGGGGTATCCATGGCTTAGCGCCGGTGCAATGCGTGTACCGTCGCGCGTGCGACGGGGTTGAATAGCGGCCTTTCAGGACCGTTATTCCACCGATGATAGCCGGCAATCCACCGTTAATGTGACGTTTTCCACGTTCGGATGGCACGGATATGAACCTCGTCCTCGTCAGTGGTATCGCGTGCGGCTTGATCGGCGGCATCGTCATGTCCAGCTCGCACTGGGCGATTTATCGCACCGCAACCCGGATCGTCGCCGGTTATCCGAAAGTGCTTGCGAAGCTCCATGCGAAGCGCCACGACGGCCGCTTCGGCCTCGGCCTGCTCGCAGCCGGCTTCCTCATGCAGGCTGTGGCTGCGGCCGGATTTACCGCACCCGCGCACCTCTGGCGTTATCCCGCTTCCGCGATAATCGCCGCCGTGCTTGTCTATTGCGGCTGGCGCGTCATCGAATCGCGCCGGTTGAATGCGCCCCGTGCGCGTGGCACTACTGCGGCCAGCGCCGCGCGAAGCCCTTACGAGACCCGGCGCACGTTCCGCCTGCGGGAGGCCGCACAGCAGGAATCGGCGAATATCGCTGCAATCGAGCGCAGGCGGGCGCCGCACGACACCGGTGTCGTGTATCTCACGCGCGATTGCGACCAGCGCTGGTGGAGCGAGAAATTCGGCGTGAGCATCGACGTCCTCAAAGCTGCGGTGCGCTATGCAGGGCCGATGGTTACCGATATCCAGCGTCATCTTGCCGGCACGGGCACGGGCAGCGCATCACCCGCATGAAATAGTCCGATGTAAGCATTGGGCGCTGCGGGGCGCTTAAAATGGGGCTCCGCACAAACACCGGATGGCCCATGCGTTCGCAGTTGCTCGTTCTCACCACCGTTCTCCTCGTTACTCTGGGCTCTTCCCTTCACGCCCAGACCGCTCCCCAGCCCTATACCCCGCGCATGGGGCAGCAGGGGAAGGACGTGGTGTGGATCCCCTCCCCAGGCGAAACCGTGCAGATGATGCTCAATCTCGCTCAGGTGACGCCGAATGATTTCGTGATCGACCTGGGCTCAGGTGATGGGCGCAATGTGATCGCCGCTGCGAAACGCGGGGCGCGTGCGCTCGGCGTCGAATACAACCCGGAACTCGTGGCGCTCTCCAAAAGCACAGCGGCGGCGGAAGGCGTCGCGGACAAAGCCACGTTCGTCCACGGCGACATGTTCGAAGCCGATATCTCAAAAGCGTCAGTTCTCGTGGTGTTTCTAATACCGGATAACCTTTCGAAGCTGGCGCCGAAGTTCTTCGACTTGAGAGCCGGCACGCGCATCGTTTCGAACACGTACGAAATCGGCGGCGGCTGGGAACCTGACGACAGCGAAAGGCTGGCGCTGTGCGCGAGCTGGTGCGGCGCTCACCTCTACATCGTGCCGGCAAAAGTTGCCGGCACGTGGCGTTTCCCGGACGCGGAACTCACGCTCGAACAGTCGTTCCAGACGGTGTGGGGAAGTTATCAGACGAACGGCATCAGCGTGCCGGTCAACGGACTGCTGCGTGGTGACGAGATCATTTTTTCCGTCAATGCGGTCGAGTATTCCGGTCGCGTCACAGGTGACGCGATGAACGGCGTCGCAAAAGGCCGTTCCACTACCGAATGGACCGCGAGCCGCTTCCGAAACTAGTGTTTCATTGATGAACAAGTCGAGAAGAAGGCTGATCGGCGGCGCGGGCGCCGCTGCACTCACGGGTGCAGCGGGCTGGGGACTGTGGCGCGCACAGCGCGGCCCGGAAGCGCCGGGCGTTGTGCATTTCCCGCCCGATGCTCTTTTCCCGAATGCATTGAAACTGCCAGGCGAAGAAGGACTGCACGGCATCCTCGACGCCGGCGGCTCTTTTACGATCGTCAGCGCACCCGTGCAGCAGGAGATTCTGCCGGGGAAGCCGACGACGATGCTCGCTTACGCCGTCGATCACGGCGGGCGCAGGCTGGTGAATCCCGTCATTCGCATGGAGGCCGGTTCCAGCTTGCGCATTCGCTACTGGAACGCGCTCGACGAAACGAGCATCGTTCACTGGCACGGACTGAAAGTGGACACGAACAACGATGGTCATCCGCATTACGCGGTCGGCGCGGGGGAAACCTATGACTACCAGTTCACGATCGCGAACCGTGCCGGTACTTACTGGTATCACCCGCACCCGCATCATCTCGCGGGCAAACAGGCATACCTCGGTCTCGCGGGTTTTCTGCTGGTCGGCGACGCGGAAGAAACAGCGGTTGAGAGCGCGCTCGATCTTCAGCTCGGAGTGACCGACATTCCGCTCATGATCCAGGACAAGCGCTTTGCCAACGATGGTTCGTTCAGCTATGTGGCCGGGGCGCACGACCATTTTGTGGGCTACTGCGGCGATCAGGTGCTCGTAAATCTCACGTCTTCGCCGTGCTTCGACTGCGAATCGAGGCTGTACCGCTTCCGTCTCCTGAACGGTTCCAATGCGCGCATCTACAGACTCGCCTTCATGCACGGCGACGCCGCCCTCGAATTCACCGTCATCGGAGCAGATGGCGGATTGCTCGAAAAGCCGCTTGCAGCACGTGAGATCTTTCTGTCACCGAGCGAGCGCGCGGACGTGCTGCTCGATCTGCGCGATGCCGCGCCCGGAGAACGCGTGATGCTCTCGAGCCTCCCGTTCGATGCAATGCAATTCTCTACGAATGCGGCAACCAGCCCGGACGCGGCAAATGTTCCGGTGAACGGCGCGCCGCTCGAGCTCATGCTGATCCGTGTGACTCGCAAGGTGCGCTACGAACGCTCGATACCGGAGGTTCTCTCGCGCATCGATGCGATCGACCCGCAGCCGATGAAGACGCGCCGGTTCGTGCTGGATCATGCCAACGGTATGTGGCGCATCAACGGCAACAGCTATCGCATGACGGACACGGCGTTCTCCGTCGATCGCGGCGCGCGCGAGATCTGGGAATTCAGAAACAGCGGCCCGGCGATGCCTCACCCGATCCACATCCACGGCTTCCAGTACCGCGTGCTCGACCGGCGCGAAAGCCCCGCACACGTGCTCGCGCTTGCACTGGATGAACGCGGCGTGGCCTCGGCGGAGACGGGCTGGAAAGACAGCGTCCTTCTATGGCCGGGCGAGACGATGCGCCTGGCAATGGATTTTTCGCACCCGCACCCGGGCGACCAGATTTATATGCTCCAGTGCCACAACCTCGAGCACGAATCGCACGGCATGATGGTGAATTTCCGCGTCACCAGCTAGACGCTACGTCCGAAAGTGCAAACCTACTTTCGGCCGGAACGGCAATTCAGCACAAAGGCTTCGGGCGGCTGGGCGCCTTTGTGCAGAAAAAGCAACGAAGAAATGACGGGTAGGCATACCACTCGGGCTTTCGTAGCAGTTTCAAGCTCGAATCGGCGGGCTTGGCCCGCGATTCAGTTCAAATTGGTGGTTCCGGCGCAAAGTAGGGGTGCACTTTGCGACGTGGGAGTCGGCTACAGCGATTTTTCCAGCAGCTCCTCGAGGCGCCTCTGCAATTCCTCGCGAGTGGTGCGGAACGCAGCAAGGATCTCGATCTCTGAGCCCTTCGTCACGCCCGGGTCATCGAGCGCCCAGTGGTGCTGCGCGAGCCCGCCGGGCGGCAGCACGCACCCGGGCTCCGCGCAGAGCGTAATGACGGTGTCGATATCGCCCAGGGGCACATCGCCGATGGGCTTGGGACGCTGCCGTGATATGTCGATACCGACTTCCTGCATTACCCGCACGGCGTAAGGATTGACTTCGGGGCTGGGCTGCGAGCCTGTGCTGCACACGCTCACCCCTGCAGGAAAGAGCTTCCGCGCCCAACCCTCGGCGATCTGGCTGCGCGCAGCGTTGTGAGTGCCGACGAAAAGCATGCCCCGCGGCATGTGGCGCCCGGAGCTTTCGGCCATGCTGCCCAGGTGACGCACATCTTTCCCAACCACCATGAAGATCACCATCTCCGCAAGATTGGTTGCATGATCGCCGATACGCTCCAGATACTTCGCGATCGACTGCGCGCGCACCGCCCGATAGATGTTGCGAGGATCTTCCATCATGTAGGTCAGGAGCTCGCGGAAGACCTGACCGTAATAGGCATCGACCACGCGGTCGCGCTCGACGACTTCACGCGCACGCTCCGGATCTGCCTGCACGAACGCGTCCAGCGCATCGCGTACCATGGCCTGCACAGTCTCCGCCATCCGTGGAAGATCCACATAAGGCTTGAGCGTCGGCTCCATGTTGAGCTCGACGACACGCTCGCAGATGTTCACGCACGCGTCACCGATCCTTTCGAGATCGGTGACCAGCTTCAGCGCCGTAGTGATGAGCCGCAGATCGGATGCGACCGGCTGGCGCTTGGCAAGAATGCGCAGACAGAGGTCATCGATCTCGATCTCGAGACGGTTGATCTGGTGATCGAACTCGATCATCCGCCGCGCGATTTCGCTGTCGCGCTCGGTCAGAGCCCGCATGCTGTTCGCAATCATCTCTTCGACCTTCGCACCCATGAGCAGGAGCTGGTCGTGAAGCTTGTGCAGCTCGGCGTCGTATTCGCGGTCGGTAAGTGTCGGCATTGATTGTCCTGTGGAGTACGAGGCGCCTAAGCGCGATGCAAGGTGAATGAAAAAGTCGATCCCGCGCCCAGACGACTGTCCACCGAGATGGTGCCGCCCATTGCTTCGACGAGATGCTTGACGATCGATAGCCCCAGCCCGGTGCCGCCGAGCTCGCGCGAGCGGCCTGCATCGACACGGTAGAAACGCTCGAATACCCGCGGCAGGTGCTCGCTGGGTATCCCGGGGCCGGTGTCAGCCACCGCGACACGCACGACATCATTTTCCGGGTCAGCGCTGATGCGCACCGCAGCGCCGTCGGGACAATATTTCAGTGCATTGTCGATCAGGTTCCCGAAGACGTGTTCGAGGGCGCGCCTGTCCGCGCGCACACTCTGGGCGCCGGCGACGTCGTGCGCGAGTGCGATACGCTTCAATTGGGCGCGGTGGGCGTGCTGCGTAAGAGCGCGCTCGACGATGGCCGACAGATCGAGAGGCTCGAGCGTTAGCCTGAGCTCGCGCGATTCGATGCGCGACAGCTCCAGCAGGTCGTCGATCAGGTTGGCAAGCCGCTCGGAGTTGCGCTGGATGAGCTCGACGAAGCGCGCCGTCGCCTTTGCATCGTTTTCTACGGTCCGCAGCGTTTCGGCCGCGGCGCGCACGGTCGTCAATGGACTGCGGAGCTCGTGGGACGCATTGGCTACGAAGTCGCGCCTCACCGCCTCAAGCCGCCGCAGCTCGGTGACATCGACGAACACGGCAAGCACGCCGCCGGGGCCATCTTTGAGGGGCACCGCCCGCACTAACGCGCGCCGCGGCATCAGCCCGGCAAGCTCGAGCTCCACTTCAGCTTCCGCGCCGCGCGCGGCGTTTTCGAGAAGGTGCTTCAGGTCTGCATTTCGCACCACCTGCAACACGGGCTTGCCGGCCGACTCCTGACCAACGAGCAGCATCGCGCGCAGTGCCGGATTGGTTAGAACAACACGTCCGTCGGCTCCGACAACGAGTACCCCTTCGTTCATGCTGGACAGGATACCGGTCAGGAGATCGCGCTCAGCGCGCAGCTCGTTCAGCGTTCGGGAAAGATTATCAGCAAGCTGGTCCAGCGCTCTTCCGAGCGTGGCAATTTCGTCTGTGCCGGAAATGCGCGTGCGTGTGGAGAGGTCGCCGGCTGCCATGTCGCCCGCCAGCGCGGTGAGCTCCCGGAGCTTCCGCGAAGTGAGCTCGGCGCCTGAAAAAGATACGATCATGGCCACGAATACGGCAATCAAAGCGCCCACGGCGAGGCTCTTGTGCATTCTGCTGATGGCGTTTTCCAGCTCGGTCAGCGGCAGCGCAACCCGTGCGGTTCCTGCGACGCCCGCGACAAGTACCACCGGGACTGCCGCATACATCAGGCGTCGGCCGATGGTTTCGCTCACCCTTACGTCTGAGCCGGATCCCTGTGCAAGGGCCGCTACGACCTCCGGCCGCGCCCCGTGATTTTCCACGGCCATGAGCCGCAGCACATCCACTTCAGAATCCCCTACAACTGTCCCATCGACGCGGACCAGGGTTATGCGAGCCGCGGCGACCTTCGCCGTCTCATCCGCTAACGCATCCGCTGCCTTCGCGTCCTGAAACGTGATCCCGCTCCTGACCACGCTCTGCGCGACAAGGCGTGCGCGCACTATGAGATCGGAGCGAATGTGGTCGGTGAGCTGCTCTTCGAGTGCGCTCGACATATAAGCCTCTGCCGCCAGCACCGAGATAGCGATCAGCGCGAGCGAGAACAGGAAGAGCTTGAGGCGTATGCCCAAGCTCACGAATTGCATCTGCTTATACGCCGCGGCGGTCTCTTTTTCATGACGGACGTCCCCGCCGACACAATAGCAATGTGCCGCCGGAAGCGGTAGTCCCGGCGTCGGAAGTATCCACAGTGTTTGCTACTGCCGTAGGACGGCTCGAGGCGGACGATTACGCTGAGCGGGAGAAGCGGTAGCCCGCGCTCCGCACGGTTTGAATCAGTTCGTCATGAGCGCTTCGCTCGAGCGCTTTTCGCAGCCGCCGGATGTGAACGTCGACAGTACGCTCCTCGACGAAAACGTGATCGCCCCACACGCTGTCGAGAAGTTGCGTGCGTGAATAGACGCGGTCCGGGTGCGTCATGAAGAAATGAAGAAGCCTGAATTCAGTGGGCCCCAGAACCAGGGTATCGCCATTGGCGGTCACGCGATGGCTCACCGGATCGAGCCGGAGGCCGTCCACTACAACCGAATCATCGGTTACCTGCGGTGCGCGGCGGCGCAGGACGGCCTTCACGCGCGCGTTCAGCTCCCGCGGGCTGAAAGGCTTGGTCATGTAGTCGTCGGCGCCGATTTCCAGACCCGCAAGCTTGTCCTGTTCGGATCCGCGGGCCGTCACGATGATGATCGGAATGCTCTCAGTGCGCTTGTTCGCCCGCAGCGAGCGCGCAAGCTCGATCCCGCTCATGCCGGGGAGCATCCAGTCGATGACGATAAGGTGCGGCAGCTCGGCGCGGATGAGCTCGAGCGCCTGCTCGGCGTCGCCGGCGCGGACCGCGGAGTGCCCGGCTTTTTCGAGGTTGTACGCAATCAGCTCCTGGATATCCGCTTCGTCCTCGACGATCAGTATGGTTGCCACGCTATGACCCGCTGTCTGCACCACCACATATTATTGATGATACGTGACATTCTGGTTACAGCACGGTGTCTCGGGCCCAACCTTTGCCTATACTCGCGGCATGATTGTCACGATACTGCTCCACGTCGAGTCCGAAGACCTCGCCGCCTTGTTTCATGGCTGAATACTCGACGCTTGCGGCGATCGACCTCGGCAGCAATTCGTTCCATTGCCAGGTTGCACGCGTCGTCGGGGACCAGATTTACCCGCTCGATTCGCTGCGTGACCCTGTCAGGCTCGGAGCGGGCCTCGATTCGGACAAAGTCCTCGATTCAGCCTCCCAGGCACGCGCCCTCGCCTGCCTGGAGCGATTCGGCGAGCGGCTGCAGGGTTTGGACAGACATGCCGTTCGCGCGGTCGGCACGAACACGCTGCGCGTTGCGAAGAATTCGCGCGAGTTCCTGAAGCGCGCCCAAGCCGCACTGGGTTTTCCAATCGAGGTGATCGCCGGGCGTGAAGAGGCTCGCCTCATCTACCTCGGCGTCCAGCACGGTCTGCCCGCGTCGAGTGAGCGCCGGCTGGTCGTCGACATCGGCGGTGGCTCGACGGAGCTCATCATCGGTGCGGACTACAAGCCGCAGAAGCTTGCAAGCCTGTTCATGGGCTGCGTGAGTTACAGTCGAAAATTCTTTCCCGACGGTCGCATCACCAAGACGTCGATGAAGCAGGCCGAGCTTGCTGCGCGGAACGAGCTGCAGCCACTCGTCGCCGGCTTTTCACGCAAACAATGGAGAACGGCGCTCGGTTCCTCCGGCACTGTACGTGCGCTCTCTGAAATTCTGCAAAGCAACGGCTTCACTGACGGAACGCTGACTTATGCGGGACTCGAAAAGCTGCGAGCGGCGCTCGTCAAAGCAGGCAGCTTCGAGAACGCCATGCTCGGTGAGGTGAAAGCGGATCGTGTGCCTGTCCTCCCCGGCGGGCTTGCGATCCTGAGTGCCGTGATCTCGGAGCTCGGCATCGACGAGATGACGCCGGCTGCGGGAGCGATGCGCGAGGGGTTGCTTTATGACCTCCTCGGACGAACTCACCACGAGGATTTGCGCGATGAGACTGTCCTGCACTTCATGCAGCGTTACCATGTCGATCCGGAGCAGGCCCGGCGCGTCGCCACTCTTTCGCAGTCACTATACGAAAACCTTGCTGCGGAAGCGACGGATGTCGACGAGCTCGATCCGGTTTACATCGACTGGGCGGCGAAACTCCATGAAATCGGGATCTCAGTCGCCTACACCGGCTATCACAAGCACAGCGCTTACATCATCGAGAACGCGGACATGCCCGGATTTTCGCGTGATGAGCAGATGCAGGTTGCGCTCCTTACGCTTGCGCACCGGCGATCGCTGAAAAAGGTGCTGTCCCGCATCGAAGGCGCAGTGGATTTGCGGGCCGTGCTCGCATTGCGACTCGCAGTGCTGTTTCACCGGGCGCGCGCCGACGTGCAACTCCCGCGAGTACAGGCGAAACATCAGGGGGCGAAATTTCGTATCGGCGTCGACGCGGAATGGCTCGGCCGGAATCCGCTGACAGCGAACGCACTGGCCGAAGAAATACGCGAATGGGAAAAAGTCGGCTTTGAGCTGAAGATCCCCGGTCTTGACGATATCGACTCGAGAGCCGAGCTCACCTCGGCCGCCTGAGAGCCCCGGGTCGATTAAAGAAGGTCAGGCGTCATGACGGCCACGACTGCCGGCATCGACTCGCCCGGGCGCGCTGAAATCCACCAGACAGCGCTTTTTTTGAAGTGCCACCCGGCGGCCTTGCCCGTGAGCACGAGTGCCGCGGTTGCGCCGAGCGTGGGCTGGTGGCCCACGACGACGACCGTTCCTGCGCCCCCGGGCCATCCAGCCGCTTTCAGCACCGCCGCAGCGTTCGCCCCGATATTGATCAGCGGACTGGTCTCAATGTCGCGTGAGAGTGCCCGGGCGGTCTGTTGGGCACGCACCGCCGGGCTTGCGATGATG
>JBKJPI010000406.1:0-4072 GCA_046595235.1 Burkholderiales bacterium
GTTGCATAGATCGACTATGCGGCCTCGTCGCGCCTAGCATCCAGACCCTCTTGGCTCAACGTCGCGCACGCTAAAGTCCATAACAGGCTCTTAGCCGCCCATTACACAATGATCGATTTTCTGCCGCGCCGCTGATACGCGACGGCGGCGAGCACGCGATCGGCGCGCTCACTTACTGACACACGAGAACACCTTTCTTAGCAGCGGCTTCGTTCGGCTCGCAGCCGGACGGCTGTGTCACGCCTTCACCGACAAACTCATCGATCCCTGGACGCGCGAGCCCCGTCTCGAGCACGAGGCCTTGGGTGAGCTCTCTGCGAATGTTTTCCTTCGCAAAGCCGGCCAGGTTTACTTCTTCCAGCAGCCTGCGAAGCTGGTCCAACGCTGAACTTATTGCGGCGCGGCCTTCGGGGCTATCGGGCAGAAGATCGTTGTAGAACACAGGGCGGAATTCAGGCTTGCCTGCACCGATGTAGACCGGCCGCTTCTGCGGATCCCCGCTCAGGAAAACAAATGGCGGTGTGTTCGGCTTGTTCGGATCCACTGCGAACAGATTCGGCGCCTCGATTCTGATCGTGCGTTGCGCGAGATCCGCAGGCGTTCCGGATATGCCGAAAATCCCGCGCGTGGTAAATCCTTTGAGCACAACAGCCGCATTGGCCTCGTCGGTGCTGGTGAACGGTTGCGTGGCGGTGATGAGGCCGGTCATGGGCAACACGATCTCGTTCGTCGTAATGACCACCTGCCTGGCGGTCACGTTCTCCGGGATGCCGACCTTCTCAGGCGCGGTGAGGGTAAATTTCCCTGGAACCCTGATGGCGTCCTTCACGACACCTGCTGTTGCCGGATTCAGCGGATTCGGATCCGGCGGCACCGGGCCGAGTTGCGCACCGAGCAATACGCCGTCGGAAGTGATTCGTGTCAGGACGATGGTGTTGAAGTCCCGGTAGGTGAGATTTGCCCCCAGATCGGTCAGGAGCGCTGCAATGATCCGGACGTTGTTGTTGATGTTGTCGAGCAGCACGTTTCCGGTAGCCCGGATCTTCAGTGCGCCGTCGGCCGCACTGCCGCTGCCGGCCGCTACGAGCGCGGTATTGGCAGATTGCCCTATGGTGTTGCCCGCGCCCTGTGTAAAAAGACTGATCTGACCGCCTGCGGCGCCGTTCGCGACGGGCGCACCCAGGACGAGCGCGCCGCCGCTCGTGGTGACGTTGTTCAGCAGGATGTTCCCGTTGTCGGCGCGCACCGTGAAGATCCCACCGGCGCCGGCGGTGTCGGCGGCGTCCGTCGCAGCGCCGCCGCTGAGCGTGACCCCGGCGTTGATCGAGAGCGGACCCGCAGTGGCGTGCAGCAACACTTCGCCGCCCACGCCCGCCGTATCGGCGCCGCCGGCCGCGCTCGCCTGCCCACTGGTAACGATGGTTCCGCCGGGGGCGTTAGTAGTAATGCCGGGCGCCCTGAGGAATACCGTTCCGCCCGCGCGTGTCCCGGCACTCGTGCCGGTCGTCGGCGTGGTCAGCACCGCCTGATCGATCACCAAGACCCCTCCCGCATTCACGGTAACCGCGCCGCCGTTGGTGGTAATCCCCGAGATTGCCGGCATCGCCGCAGTACCGGTGCCGGCCGCGCCGACCGTCCCGATCCTGAGCGCATTCACATCCGTATAGCTGAAGGCGGCGCCGAGATCGCGCACTATGGCGGCTAACGTATTCAGACCGACATCATTGGTCGCGTTGGTCAGCGTGACGATGCCCGTGGAGTCGATTTTGAGATGGCCGTCGTTCGCGCCCGGCACGCCCCCCCGCGCGAGCAGCGAGGTTGCGGCCTGCTGGGCGATGGCACTTCCCGCAGTCGCGGCCCTCAGCTGGATCGTACCGCCCGCGCCCGCCGTGCCGGCACCCGGCGCCCCGCCGTCACTCGTGATGTCGTGCAACAGGATGTTGCCGCTGTCGTTGCGCACCGTCACCACCGCGCCCGCACCCGCCGTGTCGCCCGCATCCACCGCCGCACCACCACTGCCCGTGATCGCTGCGTTCAACGTGATCGCGCCCGCACCGGTCGAATGCAGCAGCACCTCGCCGCCGACACCCGCGGCGTCCGCACCACCGGCCGCGCTCGCCTGACCCGTAGTCGTAATCGTCCCCGTCACCGCCGTCGAGGTGATCGTGCCGCTCGAGGTCAGGAACACCGGCCCGCCCGCACGCGTCGCCGCGCTCGTGCCGTTCGTCGGCGTGGTCAGAACCCCCTTCTCGACCGTCAGCGGCCCCGAGGTCACCGTTACCGCGCCGCCGTTGGTCACCACCGCTTTCGTCGCATCCAGCGGTATCGCACCCAGCAGCGCTCCCGTCGCACCGCCGAGCGTCCCGTCCCGCGTAACGCGATCTAGTGTGAGCGCGCTCGTATCGTTATACGTCAGGCCCGCCCCCAGATCGCCCAGGTTTGCCGCCAGTGTCGTCACGTTGTTCAGCAGCGGCAGCGTCACCGGCCCGGTCGCATGGACCTTGAGCTGCCCATCGTTGGTGCCAACGACGCCACCGCGCGCGAGCAGCGCCGTACCGGCCTGCTGCGTGATGGTGCCGCCCGCCGTGCGCGTGTTGAGCTGAATCAGACCGCCTGCACCCGCGGTACCGCCGCCCGGCGCACCACCGTCCGTCGTGACGTCGTGAAGCACGATGCTGCCGCTGTCGTTGCGTACCGTCACCACACCACCGATACCGCCCGTGTCGCCCGGTTCCGCACTCGCTCCACCGCTCGCGTTGATCGATGCATTGAGCGTGATCGCACCCGGGCCCGTCGAGCGCAACAGCACCTCGCCGCCCGCACCCGCCGTCTCCGCCGTCGCGTTCGCCGCGCTCGCCTGGCCGCGCGTGTCGATCGTCCCGGTCACCACCGTCGACGTGATCGTAGAGCTCGAGGTCAACGACGCTGTTCCGCCTGCGCGCGTCGCCGCACTCGTGCCGTTCGTCGGGGTCGTAAGCACGCCTTTCGCCACGGTGAGCGCGCCTCCCGCCGTCACCGCTACGTCACCGCCGTTGGTCACGATCGACTTCGTCACGTCCGTCGGCACCGCTCCGATCACCGCACCGACCAGCACGCCATCGGTGGTGATCCGGTCGAGCACCAGCGTGTTGGTGTTCGTGTTCTGATCGTTGTAGAGGAAGTCCCCCGTTCCTAAATCGCTCAACTGTGCTGCGAGCGTCCCCACTTCGTTGCCCGCGTTGCCGAGCGTCACGCTGCCCGTCGCGAGGATCTTCAGTGCACCGTCGGCACCCGCGCCGCTGCCGCGCGCAACCAGCGCGCTCGCTGCCACCGGCTGCGTGATCGTGTTGCCCGTCGTCGTCCCGGGCGTGCCCGCACGCAAGCTGATCTGTCCCGCCGCCGCACCCGTCGCACCCGCAGCACCCGCGCTCGTCGTGATCGTGTTGAGCACGAGATTGCCCGCGTCGGAGCGCACCGTCACGATGCCGCCCGCACCCGCCGTGTCCGCCGCTTCAGCCGCCGCACCGCCGCTCGATGTGACCGCCGTATTGAGCGTCACGTTGTTGTCGATCGCGCCTGCCACCACGTTGCCGCCGAACGCGTGCAGCAGCACTTCGCCGCCCGCACCGGCGGTGTCCGTGCCGCCCACCGCGCTCGCCTGGCCCGTCGTCACGATCGTTGCGTCGGGCGCCGTCGTCCTGATTCCGCCCGAGGCGAGCCGCACTGTGCCGCCCGCCCGCGCCGCCGCCGTACCCGCACCGGCCGGCGTCGTCACGATTCCCTTGTTCACCGTCAGGAAGCGCGTCGTCCCCAGCGCCGAGGTCGCGGTCACGTTCACGTTACCGCCGTTGGTGACGATCGATTTCGTGGCGTCGGTCGGCACCGCACCGATTGCAGCACCGGCCAGCACCCCGTCGGCCGTTATGCGGTCGAGCGCGAGCGTGTTCGCGTTCGTGTTCGTATCGGTGTAGACGAGACCCGCACCCAGGTCGCTCAACTGTGCTGTGAGCGTCCCCACTTCGTTGCCCGCGTTGCCGAGCGTCACGCTGCCCGTCGCGAGGATCTTCAGTGCACCGTCGGCACCCGCGCCGCT
>JBKJPI010000520.1:0-5480 GCA_046595235.1 Burkholderiales bacterium
ACGCGCCGATGGCCTTCGTCGAGCTGGTCGACCGGCCCGAAGTGCAGGCCGATGAGGCGACCACCGAAGCCGAGTGAGCGGCTCTCGCGCACTTGAAAAGGCCAGCTTCGCGCTGGCCCTTTTCATGCCCCATCGAACGTTGTGTACGCATGTATCGCGTCGTCATCGCCGCAGAAAATACGCGAGGTCGATGCTAGAATTCGCGTGCGGGGTGGAGCAGCCTGGTAGCTCGTTGGGCTCATAACCCAAAGGTCGCAAGTTCAAATCTTGCCCCCGCAACCACTCCTGGAATCGCTTCAGCCGCTGCCTCCGCTCGATGGGGCTCCTCACAAGGTAGGCTTTTCAAGCGCAGGCTTCGCTTGTCCCCGTTTCCCCTCCTAGCGTCAGCGGCCCACCGGGTCCGCGAGGATCGTGCGCGCGCGGTAGCAGTCTTTTCTTCCCTCAACGCGCGCGCGTACGTGGAGCACGAAGCGGCGCGGGCGGTTGGCCAAGCCGGCGATAACTCGATCAGCGATCAGCCTGGGTGGCGACGACGCGGATGTAGTAGCGCTGCAGAAATAAGAACGGCACCATTGCGATCAGCACCGCGGACGATGCTGACGCGAACAGCGCACCCCAGTTCGCCTGCTCGAGCGTCATGTTGCGGGCGATCGCAACCTGCACCACCGCAAGTTCCTCGCTGCTTGCGGCCACCAACGGCCAGAAGAACGCGTCCCACTGATGGATGAACAGCATCAGCGATGCGGTGGCGATCGTGGGCCCGGACAGCGGCATCGTCATGCGCCAATAGATCTGCCACCACGTTGCCCCGTCGAGAACGGCGGCCTCGTAAATTTCCTTGGGAATACCAGCAAAGAATTGGCGGAAGAGAAAGATCACCAAGCCGCCCGCAACTTCGGGCAGGATCAGCGCGGCATACGTGTCCGTCCAGCCGAGCCCACGCATCAGTGTGTACAGCGGGATCACGATCGACTCGAATGGCATCATGAACGAGAGAAGCACGACTGCGAATAGCGCGCGCTTGAACGGGAATTCGAAGACTGCAAAGGCGAATCCGGCCATCGAATTGACCAATACACCCAGCGTAACCGTAGCGACGCCGATGAACATCGAGTTGAACAGCGCGCGCGGAAACGTCCCCGAAAAGATGAAGCGGTAATTCTCAAACGTCAGTTGCAAAGGCACCAGCGTCTCAATACTGAACGTCCCAGCATGGCGGAATATCTGATCAGCCGGGCGCAGCGACGACATGAGAAGCCAGTAAACAGGTAGGAGCAGCACCGTGGCGACCAGCACCAGCGCCGCGTATCGCAGGAAGGTCAGTCCTCGCCCCGCAGGGTTGCTGGCAATCATGTGCTGCCTTCCGGCGGACGGAAGAGGCGAAGTTCTACCAGAGCAATTGCCAGAACGATGAGCAGAATGATGGTCGAGATCGCGAGCGAGCGGCCGTGGTTCAGATGACCGAACGCGGCCTGGTAAGCCTCAAACATGAGGAGCTGGGTCGCGCCGTTCGGCCCGCCGTTGGTGATGATGTAGACCGGTGCAAAGAGCAAAAAGTTGGCCGCGGTGTCTGCAACCAGCACGAATGCAAGCGGGCGACGCATCAGGGGAAGGGTCACGCGCCAGAAGCACTGCCAGCGGGTCGCCCCGTCGATCGCGGCACTTTCGTACAGATCTTTCGGGATCGACAGCAACCCTGCGAGCAGGAACACCATCCAGTAGCCGGCACCTTTCCAGGTCGCTACAAGAATCAGCGTGCCGAGCGCTTGGTCAGGGGAGCGAAAAAAGCGCTGCGCCGGCAAGCCAGCCCAGCGCAGAAAGCCGTTGACCGGGCCGAGCGTCGGGTCGAGCATGATCGACCAGATGATCGAGGTCAGGGCAATCGACACAGTCATCGGCATCAAGAACGAGGCGCGAAAGACGTCGACGAATCGCGTGGGCCGCTCGACCAGGAGTGCCAGGCACATGGCGCAGACGACCTGGAACGGATTGATGATCAGGTTGAAGATCAGCGTAGTGCTGATCGTCGACCAGAACGATGGATCCACAAACAATTCGCTGTAGTTGCGCCATCCCAGGAAGACGCTCTCACCGCGCAGCGTGGTTCCAAAGAAGCTGCCGACGGCGGCGATCACGATTGGAGCGAAGCGAAAGGTAACGAGCCCTATCAGCGCGGGCGCGAGAAAAGCGAACGGTACCCACCCGCGGGCGTGCATCACCTGACGGGTTTCAACTGCAAAGCGTGGCCTTCACGCATATTTGTCCGGCGCGGCAGCGCAACCGCTGCACTGCGCGATCACTTGTACTTGGCCAACTCCCGATCCATCTTTTGAGCAGCGCCGGTAAGCGCTTGGGCGACACTGCCCCCCGCTTGCATGTCGCGCAGCGCCACGCGCAAGATGTCTTCGTATTCGCGGAATCCCGGCGTGGCCGGTCGTGGCAGGGCAGTCGAATCAAGTTCCGCCTGGGCGATCCGCCAGAGGTCGGTGTTGAACGTCGCCGCCTCCCGCTGCCACACCGCCTTGACGGTGGGTACGTAAGGGCGCAGCTTGAACCACGCAACGTTCATGTCGTCGGAAAGCATGTCGCGGACAAACTGCGCAATGGCTGCCTTTTGCGGGCTGCGCGGATTGACGCCGAAGTGCCACGCGCCTGTCGGCGTGACCGGCTTGCCCCTGGCAAAGTAGGGGTGTGGCGCGACGCCGAAGTCGATGTTTTGAAACTTGGACTTCAATGTGTCGTAGATGAACGTGCCGCCTAACAACATCGCGCACTTGCCGGAGCCAAAAAGCTCTGGCGTGAGTGCGGTGTCGAATTGCCCCGGAGGCGATATCTTCCACTCGGTGTACATCTTCTGCATGAAGGTGAACGCTTCAACGAACGCAGGGCCGTCGATGAAGCCGGTTGCCTTCAGTCCGTCGTCCGACAAGGCCTTTCCGCCCAGCGATTGACCTAACGGCAGGAGCTGGTAGGGACGTTCCTGCTGCTCGAACGTGAAGCCCCAAATGTTGTCGGCGGGCTTCGCCATCTTGCGGCCGGCGTCTACCACCTGCTCCCAGGTCCACCGTTTCGTGAGCTCGGGAGCGGGGGGTTCAATTCCCGCCGCCTTGAACATTGCCTTGTTGTAGTAAAGCACCTGCATGGACGAGCCGAACGGTGCCGAGTAGACCTTGCCGTTGAACTGGCCGGCCGCGAGCGCACCGGCAGAGAAGCGGGTCTTGTCGATCAGCGGATCCAGCTCCATCAGATGCCCGCGCGCGGCATACGAGGCGGTGAGCGGACTGTCGACGATGAAAATATCCGGGTCGCTGGTACGACCGTTCAGGCGCACTTCCAGCGCCTGGAAGAGTTGCGTGAACGGCATGCGCTCGACTGCGAGCTTGATCGTCGGGTTGCGCTTCTCGAACTCTGCCATCAGCGGCAGCACTTGATTGTCCGGCCAGCCCATCCACACAACCTTGAGCGTGGCCTGTTGGGCACGGGCGAACGGCGCGACAGCCGAAAGAGCGCCTGCGGACAGACCTGCGCGGATGAAGTGGCGACGTGCAAGATCGTTCATGCAACTCCTTTTGAGTGGTGAGGCGTTCACGGTCGGGTCCCCGCGGCAGCGCTTTGCTATTCTTTGAGCTTTTCCGGCGCGGGTCAATCCAGTTTCCTCCGGGGCATGTTGAAACAAAAACTGCTGATCGACTGCGATCCCGGGCACGACGACGCCGTCGCAATTCTTTATGCGGCGCGGCATTTCGACTTGGTGGGCATCACCACGGTCTTCGGTAACCAGACAGTCGAGCTCACCACGCGCAATGCGCTGCGTGTGCTCGCGCTCGCCGGACTGCTGATTCCGGTGGCGCGGGGGTTCGACCGCCCACTTATCGGCGAGGCGCCACTCGCACCCGACACTCATGGAGCCAGCGGCCTCGATGGCGTTGAGCTACCCGAGCCCCACGCGGCACCGATCGATGTGCACGCAGCGCAATTCATCATAGACACCGCAAGCCGCCATCGCGGGGAGTTGGTGGTCGCGATCATCGGCGCGCACACCAACATCGCGGTCGCGTTGCGCCTCGAGCCTCGGCTCACAAAGTGGATCCAGCAGTTCACCATCATGGGTGGCAGCGCCGGGATGGGCAACCTGCGGCCGCAGGCCTGCGTCAACATTCTGTCGGACCCGGAAGCCGCTCACATCGTCTTCAACAGCGGAATTCCCATTCGCTGGATCGGCTACGAGACCACGCGCACCGTGCTCATGCGCGAGCCCGACATTGCGCGTCTTCGTGCAGGTCACAGCCAGGTCCCCCGGGCGGTGGCCGACATTGCGACCTACTACCGTGAACGCCAGCGGGCCGTCTATGGCATCGACGGGGCCCCGATGCACGACGGTTGCGCAATCGTCCCACTCGTGCGGCCTGACCTGGTGCAGTACGAGGCGGTGCCGATTGCGGTCGAGTTGGTCTCGCCGCTCACCCGCGGGATGACCATCGTTGATCGCCGGCCGCTCCAGCCTGGCGCGGCGTTGCGCAGCATCGAGCCCAGGCGCCGGCCCAACGCCGAGATGGCTGTAGCAGTGGACGTTCAGGGTGTGATCGACGAACTCGTCGACACGATGCTGGCGTACGATCCTTCCGCATAAAACGCTACCGACAGGACAGAGGGCCACGATGGCGAAACAGAAAATCCTGATTGACTGTGATCCGGGCCATGACGATGCGGTGGCGATTCTCTTCGCCGCGAAGCACATGGACCTGGTCGGCGTCACTACGGTGCATGGCAACAATACCCTCGAGAACACCACCCGCAACGGCCTGGCGGTGCTCGAGCTCGGCGGCATCGACGTGCCACTCGCGGCGGGCTGTTGCGCACCGCTCGCACAGGTGTCGGTCGGTGTGGCGTCCATGCACGGCAAGGGCGGACTCGACGGCGCCGACCTTGCGTTGCCGGTTCGTCGACCGGTTGGGGCCCACGCAGTCGACTTCATCATTGCGATGGCCGAGAAGCACCGGGAGGAACTGATCCTGGCCGCGATTGGCCCTGAAACCAACATCGCGATGGCGATCAAACGCGAGCCGAGGCTGCGACATTGGGTGCGCGAGATCACCGTGATGGGTGGATCGACGACCACCGGCAACTACACGGCGGCGGCGGAATTCAACATTGCCTGTGACGTCGAGGCGGCGTGGACGGTGTTCGAGAGCGGTATACCGATTCGCATGGTCGGCCTCAACATCACGCGGCGCACCGGCTTTGACCAAGGCGACATCGACCGGATGCGTGCGTCGGGTCGCCAAGTGGCCGGAGTGATTGCCGACCTGATGCAGTTCTACCTCGAGCGCCAGCGGGTGGGCTATGGCTTGAACATCGCGCCGATGCATGACGTGTGCTCGATCGTTCCCTACGTCGACGACTCGCTGCTGCAGTACCTGAACACGTCAGCGCGGATCGAGCTGACCGGCACCCATACACGCGGCATGACCGTTTGCGAC
>JBKJPI010000533.1:0-4736 GCA_046595235.1 Burkholderiales bacterium
CTCTACGGCTTTGATCCTGAGTTCGAATAACCCGCCACCCATTGCTCGGGTGTGTGGCATTCCGAGGTGTGGCCCGAAGCTCTCCATTCGTTCAGCATAGCGGATGAATCGCGCGACAAATCCTGGCGAAAGGGCAAGGATCTCTGTGCTTCCACGCGATCGTTAATGAAGGTTACGGACCAAACCACGACCAAGCATAGCATATCCGCTATTCTGGAGAACCGTCTTAACGACGTCTAACCTGCGGCTTATTGCGGCTTATTGCGGCTTGATCCCTGCTGCCCGGACGACGCGTGCCACGCTCTCGGCCTCGCTACGCACAAAGCGCGCGAACTCGACTGGCGTCATGCTCATCGTTTCCGCGCTGAGTTTCGCGAGTCGTTCGCGCACGTCCGGCGCGGCGAGCGCCCGCGCAACATCCTTCGCGATCCTGTCCACAACCGCATCCGGCGTACCGGACGGCGCCCACACTCCGTACCAAAGCGTGGAATCGAATCCGGGAAGACCCGCTTCTGCGACTGTCGGTATGTCCGGCATTGCGCTCAGGCGCTTCGCGCTGCTCACGCCCAGCGCAACGAGCCTGCCCTCGCGAATGTGCGGCAATGCTGGCGTGATCGACGAGAACCAGTAAGTGACGCGTCCCGCAATCACTTCGTCGTTCGCCGCGCCTGCGCCCGCAGTCGGGACGTGCACCATCTTCACACCAGCATCTACGTTGAACGTTTCGGCCATCAGGTGTGTGCCGGAGCCGATACCAGCGGAAGTGAACTTGAGTTCGCCGGGCTTCGACTTTGCCGCGGCAATCAGTTCTCTGACCGTCTTGATCCCAGAGTCCTTGCCGACGACCAGAATGTAGGCCTGACTGGTGAGTGGTGCGACGGGCACAAAATCCTTCAACGGGTCGAACGGCAGGTTAGTCCGTAGTACCGCGCTCACCACATGAGCGCTACTGTTTGAAAGGAGGGTGTGTCCGTCCGCCGGCGTTCTCGCGACCATGCCGGTACCCAGCGCGCCGCCCGCACCAACGTGGTTCTCGACGGTAACTGGCTGCCCCCACGATTCGGAGAGCTTTGGCGCCACCATTCGGATGATCGCGTCGACGCCGCCGCCCGGCGCGAGCGGCACAATCACGCGCACCGGGCCCGCCGGATAGGATTGCGCGAATGCGACGGTGCAGAGACAGATTCCTGCAGCCATGAGTGCCAGGTTTCTTGTGAGTCTCATGATGTTGATCTCCCGTCAAAGCGCAATCCATCTCGCACTTGGAACTGTCCTGAGCGATACATGGACAAGTAGGTCCAACGCGGAACTCAGCGGGGTAGCTTCATGGCGTCCGCTGCAGCGCCGGGTGGGGCAGCAAGGTCATTTCTTCGGTGTGTCCTCACTCGCCACTGCATCCACTGGTGACTCAAATGCGATAAACAGTATGCACGCGCCAGCCTTCTTGCATTGCGCTTTGTGCGGCAGCTTGGCGGGGCCGTACGCATAGGTGCCAGGCTTGAGCACCGCCGTCTTATGCCCGTCATAGGTGACGTGGAGCTCTCCCGATACCAACACCATGCGTTCCGCCGAGGTGTGCCAGTGGCGCGGAATTACGGAATTAGCGGGCACTTTCAAGAAGATGTCGGCGTTATTTTTGGCTGGGTCGCCGTGAAGAACCGCAATCTCGCATCCCTTCGGCATCAACGGAGGGCAAGGGCCCCATTTGAGTTGAGAGTCCTTGGTCGTCCGCGCTATCGGCGACTCCTGTCCAGACACCGGAGTTACCGCAATTGAGCCGACAAGAAGCAGTCCGGAAATGAGCGCGACTCTCAGTGACTGGCGTGTAACGGTTCGGCAATACATAGATCGCCTCCTGTTCGTTAGAAATCGACTATTCACTTGCTGCCCAACGTCTTGTCGAGCGGCGCGCGCGACACCGTATGGACAGCGACACGTTACACGCAAACCACTCACGCTTCCTCGCGTCCGCTCGAACTGAAGTTGGGCTCGGCAGCCAATGTGCGGCCTCGAACTGCCTCAGCGCGTAGTGTCACCGGTGTACAAGCGCCGAATGAAACCGCTTTTCTCGAGTTCATCGATGAAAGACGAATCGGAGATATCTGACTCCTGGAGTTTTGGCGCGGCCGGATACTTCGTGGAAAACGCATCCCTCATGGACTGCATGCCCTCTGCCAAGGCCACGCGCGGCGCCCGCGGGAATAAGGGCACGTAAAACCTGTAGATGCCTTCCGCGACCTTGCGGTCGCTAACATTCAGGAAACGTTGCAGCAAAGGGACGAACACGCGCGGTTGAGTCTTGAAAGCATGGATACTTTCTACGTTTGCTTTCACCACGCGCATGACCAGATCGCGGTTTGCGGTAACAAGCTTGCGCGTGGTGGCGAATACCGACGGCACGTCGGCCTCAAAGCCGGTAAACGGAAAGAAATTCCAGCCATGCTGTGTTTCGCCAGCGAACCGAAGATGAAGGGGCACGATCCCGGCATCGATCTCTCCCTTGGCCAGGGCCGTATGGATATTCTCGAATGAGCCAAGGCCGACGTACGTGGCCGTAACGCCCGCTTTCTCCAAGGTAACGCGCGCTCGTACGCCCACTCCGCCGGTAGAGGCGTCCGAAACTACGCCGAAGCGCTTACCGGCAAGCTGAGCAAGCGTCGTCAGCTCGGTCTTCGATGCAATGAATTGATCATCGTGTGCTGCCGTGGTCCTGAGCAAAGCCACAACGTCACCACCGTTGAGAAAATTCTCCGCGACCGGAAGGAGGCCAGTGGTACAAAAATCCCAGTCGCCTCGCATGAGGCCTGCAGCAGTCTGGAGACCGCCGACTCCGATAGCAGGGAAGCTCACATCCAAATCGTGCTTCTTGAACACACCCGCTTCGGCGCCAAGCCAGGCCGTAGCTTGTCGCGCTGAGCGCAGTCCGGTTGTCATTCGGACTGTGGTTACGGCGCTGAGTGCAGAGCGAACGGCAAATGCTCCCGGCAAACCGCCAAGCACCGCCGTCCCCACTGCCGTCGCCATCAGCCGCCTCCGCGTGATTTGCCTTGGCATGCTTTCCCTCCCAAATGGTTCGTGCACACGAGCCTAACCGCCCAAGCTCACCGGCGCGCGGCATGCGGCGCGTCCGCGTGGAGCGCCGTGTTAGGCTGCCTGATCGTAAACCAATACACCCAAAACAAGATGATGACCTGAAGCGGCGCTCGAATAAGAAGATACACCGGCCCCCATGCGTGACCGCCCATCGGGATATGGTTGATCGCCGCATAGATGTTTGCTGGAAAGAACAATACGAGCACCACGGCCGCAACTAATCCAGTGAACCGCCGGGACTTTGGAACGAGGAAACCGACAGCGATTGCGAATTCCAAGGCCCCCGTCAGATATACCAGAAGTGTCCGCTCAGGGATCCAGGAAGGTAGCATCTGCGCCATGGATTCCGTTTGGATGAAGTGGCCGATACCCGTGAAAATGAACAAGATGCCAAGTCCGACGGCGGCAGCGTTCCGAACATCCAAGTCACGACGAGTGACGGCTGATACGATGCGGACTACTAGGTAGGGCGCCATCATTAGAACGAGCATGATGATGGGAGTTGCCATGCGTCTATTTCTCCATGCAGCCTAACGAGGCTGTAGCATCTTGGCGCTGTCCTCGTCGGTGATGTTGCTCTTCACCACGTTGCCCGAGCTGCCGCGCTTATCTTAGCGGTCCTTCAGAAACCCCTTTACCTTCGCCCCCGACGCCTTCAGCGTCGGATCTGCTTCGCACGCGCGTCTTCGAGCTTCGGATCGTCGTCGGCGGTGTCGGCTGCGCGGTGACGCCTGACCAGATACTTCACCGCGCGCTCCATCTTCTCCACCGTCTTCTCGAAGTCGGCGCGCGTGCCGCTCCATTCCTTTAGCGCGCCATCGATTCCCCCTGAAGTCCGTGATGCTCTCTTACGTGGAGTACGACGACGCGCCTGAGTTCCGTACAGGCAGGGGTTTTTCTACTGACTCAACGTTTGAGTTCAGCGGCTGCCGAAGGTAGTCCGCTGGACCGAATGGTTAGGCGGCTCGCAGCCGGCAGCGTTCACGTACGACGTTGCGACACCAGCGGAGCTGCGCGGACAAAATGATTGGCCGCTGCCTCCTCAAGCATCCATCGACCCATGGCTTCAAACGAAACTGGTGACCATGAATTCAGCGCACCGTCCCAGTTTGCCGAGGCCACTGGGCGCTCGTCTTTGCCGCGCGAGTTCAGTCCGGCGCGGACCAGCGTCCAGCGAAGCAACGAAAACGCCCCTTTACCGAGTTGATCGACCACCGCCTGCTGTTCACGAGCCCCACGGCCCATTTTCCCGGGCATCCAAGTAAATAAGCGGATGGCCCGGCTTGCAGGCTGCCCCGGAACTGAGGTGAGCAATGTATTGACGATAACGATGCGGTCGACGCCTGCAGCCAACATTGACCTCTCAACCGCCGACATGTTCGCTGAAAGCAAGGCTGAGTGATCACGGCTGGTGGCCGTGACTCCGAGTGCCGTGAGAACAGCGTCCGCGCCGGAGAACGCGCCCGTGAGGGCGGGTACATCGGCGAGAGATTGGACAACAGCAACGCGAGATCCGGCTGGCACGTCGGTGATACGCTCAGGCCGAGAACGGACGATGGCAGTGAAATTGATTCCTGCTGCTCGGCACACACTGAGTATTCCCTGGCCAAGACCACCTGCAGCGCCGATAACGGCGACATGAT
>JBKJPI010000568.1:0-13234 GCA_046595235.1 Burkholderiales bacterium
TCGCCAACATGAGCCACGAGATCCGCACACCGCTCAACGGCGTCATCGGGATGACGCGCCTCCTGCTCAATTCCGGCCTCGATCGCCAGCAACGCAGCTACGCCGAGACGGCCGAGCGTTCGGGCGAAACCCTGCTGATGGTGATCAACGACATTCTGGATTACTCAAAGATCGAAGCTCACCAGATGAGTCTGGAAAGCGTCGAGTTCGATTTACGAGAGGCAATCGAGAACGTCGTGGCGATGATCGCCGGGCGCGCGTGTCAGCGCGGGGTTGAGAGCCTGGTGGCGATGGACGCGCAGTTGCCGCGCGCGATCATCGGAGATCCGCTGCGGCTGGGCCAGGTGCTGACCAATCTCGCCGGTAATGCCGTGAAATTCACCGAGCAGGGCGAAATCGTGGTGCGCGCGAAGCGTATCGAAGAACGCTACGACCGCGTCAGGATTCGCTTTGAAGTCGCCGATACCGGAATCGGTATGACGCCCGAACAGCAGTCGCGCCTCTTTCAGGCCTTCTCGCAGGCCGACACCTCGACCACGCGCAAATACGGGGGCACGGGGCTGGGCCTTGTCATCAGCAGGGAACTGGTGGAGCTGATGGGCGGGGATATCGGCGTCGAGAGCGAGCCCGGAAGCGGCAGTCTCTTCTGGTTCACTGCGTGGTTCCAGAAAGGCAAAAGTGCGCAAAACACGCGGGCCACTGCCGCGGACCTGTCGTACCTGCACGTGCTCATCGTCGACGACAATGCGACCAATCGCCTAATTCTGGACGAGCAGACTAAATCTTGGAACATGCGTAACGCCATTGTGGAGAATGCAGCTCTTGCGCTTGAACGCATGCGCGAAGCCGCACACCGCAACGATGGTTATGACATCGCTATTCTGGATATGGAGATGCCCGGGATGGACGGACTGGAGCTCGCGCGCACGATCCAGGCCGAGCCCGCGCTCGCCGGAACCATCTTGATCCTCCTCACGTCAACGGGCCGCAACGTAAGCGCTGAGGCGAAGGGGGCCGGCATTGCCGCCTGCCTCACCAAGCCGGTGCGTCAGTCGGAACTCTTTGACTGCGTCGCGAATGTGACACACCGGCGCACGAATGATCAGAGTAAAACACCCATGGTGCCTGTAACTGTTGCAGCCGAAATACCGGTCGATCGGTCCCATCTGCGAATTCTGATTGCAGAGGACAACATCGTGAATCAGCAGGTGACCCAGGGAATTCTGGAGGCGCACGGTTACGCCGTCGACATTGCGGGGGATGGCCAGGAAGCGCTCGAAGCCATTGCGCGCACGCCTTATGCCGCGGTGCTGATGGATTGCCAGATGCCGAAAATGGACGGATACGCCGCGACCGCGGAGATCCGCAGGCGCGAGGGCACCACACGGCACACGCCGATCATCGCCGTCACCGCGCACGCCCTGACCGGCGAGCGGGAGCGATGCCTCGCCGCGGGCATGGACGATTACGTGGCTAAACCGATGAGGCCGGAAGAGCTTTACGCGGCGCTCGAGCGCTTCATCCCGGTCACCACCGCATCGGACACGAGCGGACCGACGCCAGTGCCAGAAACATTTCGTGTTGAGCGTAGCGAAGCGGAGTTCAAACATGACCGAGATGAAACCACCCCGGAAGCCATCGACCCCTCGGTGCTGGACAGGCTGCGCGGCCTGCAGCGGCCCGGCGCACCCGACCTCGCCGGCAAAGTGGTGGAATTATTCTTGCGGGATACCCCACCCCGGGTGGCGGCACTGCAGTGCGGCGTCTCTGAAGGTAACGGGCAGGAGGTGAAGACCGCAGCGCACGCGCTCAAGGGAAGCTCCGGCTACGTCGGCGCGTCCGCCATGGTCCGCATGTGCGCCGAGCTCGAAGCGATGGGACTCGCCGGGAACCTCAAGGCGGCGCCGCGCACCCTGGCGCTCCTCGAGGCCGAGTTCGCGCGCGTGCGAGACGCGCTCGAAGCACTCGCGGACGTATAGATAATGCGCATTCTGATCGCCGAAGACGACGAGGCTTCTCTACTCATTCTGCAGGTCGCCGTCGAGCAGCTCGGGCACGAGTGCCTCACGGCAGACGACGGTCTCAAGGCGTGGGCGCTGCTGGAGACGACCGTGGTGGACGTCGTCATCAGCGACTGGATGATGCCGGGCCTCGAGGGTATCGAGCTCTGCCGCCGCGTGCGCGCCCAGGCGCGCCCTGAATATACCTACTTCATGTTCCTCACGAGCCTTCGCGACAAGAAAGAGATTTTCGCCGGGATCGAATCGGGCGCCGACGACTATCTTCTGAAACCCCTCGACTTCGACGAGCTGAACTTGCGACTCATGGTCGCTGCCCGGATCACGGCCCTTCATGCCGACCTCACGGAACAGACGCAGGCGCTCGAGCGCCTCAACCGCGAGTTTTCCGAACAGGGCCGCACCGACGCGCTTACACAGCTCGGAAATCGCCTGCGACTCGACGAGGATCTGGTGATGCTTGCGGCCCGCGCCCGGCGTTATCGCCAACGCTGCTGCATCGCCATGTGCGACATCGATTTCTTCAAGGTCTATAACGATACCCACGGTCACCTCGCAGGCGACGACGTGCTTCGAACTGTGGCACGCACGATCAAGAGCACCGCGCGCAACGAAGACGGGGTGTATCGCTACGGGGGCGAAGAGTTCCTACTGGTGCTGCCGGAACAGTCGCTCGATTCTGCGCTGCTCGCAATGGAGCGCATCCGCGAGGCGGTCGAAAGCCTCGCTATTCCGCTGGATCGCGGCCCGCCCGCGCGAACCGTTACGATAAGTGTCGGCATCGCCGATCTGAATGCCGGCGAGAGCGAGAGCGTGGCGCGTGTGCTCGAAAGCGCGGACGCGGCGCTCTACCGTGCGAAGAAGGCGGGGCGTAACAATGTGCAGGTGTCGGGTCAGCCGGATCTATAGAGATGCGGACACGGCTTCGAAAACGCCTACCCTGACATCAGGCCACCCGCTTCACACCTGCATGTTCATGATGTCGTGGTACGCCTGCACCAGCTTGTTCCGGACCTGGATCGTCTGCTGAAACGCGATGGTCGATTTCTGCATCGAGATCACGACATCCTGCAGGTTGGTGTTCGGATCCCCGACGGTGAAATCCCGGGAAAGCCTGGCCGACTCGTTCTGAACGCGATTCACTTCGTTCAGCGACGATTTGAGAGCGTCCGCGAAGTCCACTTTCGGGGTGGCTTCCGCGCCCGTCTTCGCCTCGGGCTTGCGCCCCGCGAGTGCCGCCGCCGTCCTGAGCTGCGACAGCATGCGGTCGATGCCGCTGGTTTCCATGAAGGTTCCTCCGTAGGTTGGACGTAAGGTACCAGCCCCGCCCTGTTCTCCTTCCCACAAATAGGCGCGTAAAACCCTGCTTTTTCCAGCTCGTTAAACCGGCTCCGGTAACGATAATCCTGCCTATCCCGCGGTTTTTCCGTCCCTGAGGAACCGCGACACCCGATACGCACTGGAGAACGAGCCCGGTATGTCCGCATCGCCCGAAACCATGTCCTCGCGCCTGCCGGCGTGGACGCGCATTCCGCCCCAGCAGCTCCTTGCACTCCTCCTGGTCGTCGCCACCGGCATCGCACTTCTGGCCGGCGGATGGATGTGGAGCACCGCCCCCGACTACAAGGTGCTCTATGCCAACCTGAGCGATCGCGATGGGGGCGCCGTCATCTCGTCACTGCAGCAGATGAACGTCCCCTACAAATTCGCAGAAGGCGGCGGCGCCCTCCTCGTACCGTCGGAGCACGTGCACGACGTTCGGCTGCGCCTGGCGTCGCAGGGCCTGCCCAAAGGCGGCATCTCGGGATTCGAAATCACGGACAACCCGCGCTTCGGCCAGAGCCAGTTCGCCGAGCAGCTCACATACCAGCGCGGGCTCGAAGGCGAGCTTTCGCGCACGATCCAGGCGATCCAGTCGGTGCAGAGCGCGCGCGTGCATCTCGCCCTGTCGCGGGGATCGGCTTTCCTGCGCGAGCAGGCGAAACCGAGCGCTTCCGTGCTCGTGCATCTTCACCCGGGCCGCACGCTCGACGCGACACACGTCGCGGCCATCGTGCATCTCGTCTCGAACAGCGTGCCCGATCTTTCCACGAAGAGCGTGACGGTCGTCGACCAGAACGGCGCCCTGCTTTCAGGCGAAGGCTCCGGCGCGGCAGCGGGCGGCGCAGAAACCAAGCAGCTCAAATACCGGCAGGAAACCGAGCAGGGTTACGTGAAGCGCATCGAGTCGATCCTGGGGCCCCTCCTCGGCGCGACCAACGTCAGAGCGCAGGTTTCAGCCGACATCGATTTCTCCGAAGTCGAGCAGGCGGAAGAAACCTACAAGCCGAATAGCAAGCCCGAAGACGCGGCGATGCGCGCGCAGCAGACGACCGAGATGGGGAAAGCCGCGGCGAGCCAGGGCAGCGGCGTGCCCGGCGCACTCACCAACCAGCCGCCGGGACAGGCGACCGCGCCGGTCACCGCCCCGGCGGGCGCCGAGCAGGCGTCGGCCGCTGCAGCGGGCGGTGCTGCGAGCCAGCGTCGCGACTCCACCGTCAGCTACGAAGTCGACAAGAGCATCCGGCATACGAAGATCGCCCAGGGCCGCACCAAGCG
Source organism: Burkholderiales bacterium (assembly GCA_046595235.1). GTDB lineage: Bacteria > Pseudomonadota > Gammaproteobacteria > Burkholderiales > SG8-41 > JAQGMV01. The sequence goes on from JBKJPI010000568.1 coordinate 4,617, forward strand.
GCTTTCGGTCGCGGTCGTCGTGAACGACCGGAAGCTGACCGACGCGTCCGGAAAAACGACCTCCAAGCCATTGTCCGATCCCGAGAAGGCGCAGATTACCGAACTCGTGAAAGGTGTCATGGGTTATGACGAGAAACGTGGCGATACTGTCTCGGTGATCAACAGCGCATTCACGATGGTGCCCGCCGAGAAAATCGCCGACGTGCCGATTTGGAAAGATCCTTCGACGCTCGGCATTGCAAAAGACATCGGCCGCTATCTTCTGATCGGCGCGTTCATTCTTTTTCTCGTGTTCAAGGTGCTGAAGCCGATGGCGAGAAACCTCTCGCGTCCGCCTGAGCTGCCGCCGAGCCCGCAGCTCGAGCTCCTCCCGAGCGCTGGCGGGGTTACGGGCCTGCTCCCGCAAGGGGATCGATACGACGCTTCGGTGCAGACCGCGCGGCAGATCGCAAAGCAGGATCCGAAGGTCGTGGCGAACGTTGTGAAAAACTGGGTGGGCAATGACTAGCGACGGCGTGCAAAAAAGCGCAATCCTCCTCATGTCTCTGGGTGAGGACGATGCGGCGGAAGTTTTCAAGTATCTCGAGCCGCGCGAAGTGCAGAAGATCGGCACCGCGATGGCGTCCATGAAAAGCCCGTCGCGCGACGAGATCAGCGACGTGATTGGCGAGTTCTGCACCGAGGCGGGGCAACAAAGCACGCTCGGAATGAGCGCCGACGCGTATCTGAAAAGCGTACTCAAGAAAGCGCTGGGCGACGACCGCTCTGCGAACCTGCTCGAGCGGATCCTTCAGGGCGACGACACGAGCGGCATCGAAGGGCTCAAGTGGATGGACGCTGCTTCGGTCGCCGAGCTCGTGAAGAACGAGCATCCGCAGATCGTTGCGACGATTCTCGTCCATCTCGACCGCGAGCAGGCCTCTGAAATTCTCCAGCACTTCACCGAGCGGCTTCGCAACGACGTACTCATGCGCATCGCGACGCTCGACGGCATTCAGCCGACTGCGCTGCGTGAGCTCAACGACGTGCTGACCAAGCTCCTCTCGGGGACGGGCACGATCAAGAAAAGCGCCATGGGCGGCATCAAGGCCGCAGCCGAGATCCTCAACTACATGCCGGCGAAACACGAAGGCTCGGTGATCTCCGGCGTGAAAGCACTCGATGTCGACCTGGCCCAGCAGATTCTCGACCAGATGTTCACGTGGGAAAACGTCGGAGACATCGACGACCGCGGCATCCAGCTCCTGCTGCGCGAAGTGCAGTCCGAATCGCTCATCCTCGCGCTCAAGGGGTCCTCGGAAACAATGCGAGAAAAGATTTTCAAGAACATGTCACAGCGCGCGTCGGAAACGCTCAGGGAAGACCTCGAAGCCAAAGGCATGGTGCGCGTCTCGGAAGTCGAAGCGCAACAGAAAGAAATTCTCAAGATCGTGCGCCGCCTCGGCGACGAAGGTCTCATCATCATCGGCAGCAAGGCTGAAGAGGCATACGTCTGATGGCTACCCGCCCGCTCATTCCGAAGGAGCAGCAGTCGGCTTACCAGCGCTGGGAGATCGGTGCATTCGATCAGCCCAACTCCGGAACGTCCGCGACTTCAGCTGCAACGAACAGCGAACGCGCAAAGGCGATGGACGCCCACGCACGCATGGACGGCTTTCGAGCGGGCCATCGTGAAGGCGCCGAAGCCGGCAGGGCGGAAGCGATTGCCAGTGCCGCGCCGGTGGCCGCACGTTTCGACGAGCTGCTCACGTCGTTGCAGGAGGATCTTCAGCGGGTAGACCGCGAGCTCGCGCACGAAGTGGTGCAGCTGGGCCTCGCGGTCGCGCGAAAGCTCGTCGGCGCCGCACTCGAGGTGCGGCCCGAAATCGTGCAGGAGTGTGTCGAGGAAGCCCTGCGCCATGTGGTGCAGACGCCCGGCCCCGTACACGTCCTCGTCCATCCCGACGATGCAGCGCTCGTGCGAAGCCAGCTCGAAGTCTCGCCGCGTGCAGGCGCCTGGGCGCTCAAGGAAGATTCGAGCATCGCGCGCGGCGGGTGCCGCGTGATTACGGCCGCAGGCGAGGTCGATTCCACGCTGGGCTCCCGCTGGGAACGCATCACGACCGCGCTCGGCGAGCCGCTCGGCTGGACGAAATAACCGCAATGCCACGCATCGAAGAGCTCCAGAGATTCGTGCATGAGTGCGCGCACGTTGCGGCCGCCACTGACGCCGTCGCGGCGAGCGGCCGGCTGACGCGCGTCACCGGGCTCGTCATGGAAGCCGTGGGGCTGCGCCTTGCGGTCGGAAGCTCGTGCTCGGTGCTGCTCCCGAACGCGCATCCGGTCGCGGCCGAAGTCGTCGGTTTTGCCGACGACCGCCTCTTCCTCATGCCGGCATCGGATATCTATGGTGTGGTGCCCGGCGCGCGTGTAATTCCGCTCGAGCCCGCAATCGAACCCCTGCAGCTGGGGTCACCGCCGAAGCCACGCCGCCGTGTGGCCGACCAGGCCCGCCACGTCCCGGTGGGACCGTCGCTCCTCGGCCGTGTTCTCGACAGCACCGGAAAGCCGCTCGACGGCCTGGGCGAGCTCCGCGCAGAGCGGAGCGTGTCGCTCCACAACCGGCCTCTGAATCCACTCGAGCGCGCCCCGATCACACAGGTGCTCGACACGGGAATTCGTGCAATCAACGCGCTCACGACTGTGGGCCGCGGACAGCGTATGGGCCTTTTTGCCGGCAGCGGCGTGGGCAAGAGCGTGCTGCTTGGAATGATGGCGCGCTACACCGCCGCGGACGTGATCGTCGTCGGTCTCATCGGCGAACGCGGCCGCGAAGTGAAGGAATTCATCGAGAACATTCTCGGCACCGAAGGTCGTGCACGTTCCGTCGTGGTGGCCGCGCCGGCTGACGTCAGCCCCCTCCTCCGGCTGCAGGGCGCTTCGTACGCGACCGCGATCGCAGAATATTTCCGCGATCAGGGTAAGCACGTCCTGCTCATCATGGATTCGCTCACGCGTTACGCGATGGCGCAGCGCGAGATCGCCCTGGCGATCGGCGAGCCGCCGGTCACCAAAGGCTATCCGCCTTCCGTATTCGCGAAGCTGCCGCAGCTCGTCGAACGCGCCGGCAATGGCTGCGAAGGCGGCGGATCGATTACGGCTTTCTACACGGTGCTCGTCGAAGGCGACGACCAGCAGGACCCGGTCGGCGACTCTGCCCGTGCCATTCTCGATGGGCATATCGTGCTGTCGCGCGCGCTTGCGGATCAGGGCCACTACCCCGCAATCGACATCGAAGCATCGGTCAGCCGCGCCATGACGAGTCTCATCGATCAGGACCAGTTCAGCCTCGTGCGCCGCTTCAAGGCCTATTACTCGCGCTTTCAGAGAAATCGCGACCTCATCACCGTCGGAGCCTATGCATCCGGCACTGACTCGATGCTCGACCGCGCAATCGCGCTCCAGCCTCACATGGAAGCTTTTCTGCAGCAGAGCATCCAGGAAAAAGCGCTCTACGGGGATTCCCTCGCCCGCCTGCACTCGGTTGTCGAAGGTGGGACCGGTCAGTCAAAAGAAGAATAAAAGATGAAAGACGATTTCAGGTTGAAGGTCGTGCAGGATCTCGCGCAGCGGCAGAGCGATACTGCGGCCGCGCAGCTTGGTGCACTCAACGGCGAAGCGGCGAAGGCCGAGGCAAAGCTCAACATGCTTCTGACCTACCGCGAAGACTATCGCGACCGCTTCCGCAGCTCCATGCACCAGGACCTGCACAGCGCCGGCTGGAAAAACTTCCAGGAGTTTCTGGTAAAGCTCGATGAAGCGATCGAGCAGCAGCGCGCGGCCGTGCTCGCCTCACAGCAGGCCGTGCACCACGGCCAGCGTGAATGGCAGTCGCGCCAGAAGCAGGTGAAAGCCTACGACACGCTCGAACAGCGGCACGACAGCGTGCAGACCGCGCGTCTCAAAAGAGTCGATCAACGCCTCATGGACGACTTCGCAGCGCGCGCATATCAGGCGAAAGGATAAAAACACATGGACACGAACGTGGTTGCACCGATCCCAACACCCGTCATGCCGGACGCACCCGCGACACGACAAGCTCAGGAAAGCGGGTCGCGCCCATTCGAGCGCGCACTCAAACAGGAGCTCGCAAAACCCGAGACCGCTCGCGCCGCGGCCGAGAAGCCTCAAACGAACGCGGTCGCCGATGCGCCCTCGCAACCCATGAAGGCCCAAAGCCACGAATCAGACACCGTAGCAGCGGCGTCGCGCGACGCCGCTTCACTGCCGGAATGGGCGGCGCTTCTTGAAAGCGCCGGGCTCAGCGAGAGCGAGCTCGGTATCGCAGCAGAAACGACACGGGGAACAGAGCTTCCCGACGCTTCGCTTCTCGCCGATGCACCCGCCGCAGATCTGTCGCCACTCCCTTCGCACGCACTCATCGTCCTGCCGCCTGCGACGGCAATAACGTTCGAGTCCAAACCCACGATTGAAGCTGTCATAACCCCCGCAGCAGATCGCAACGCCGGTTCGCACGCGCGCGACATTCCTGTCATTGAAGCAGAAGTGGTTGAGAGCAGCGCCGAGAACACGGCCGCGGATACGCTTTTCGAAAGCGCCGTCAGCGCTTTCAGCGGCGATCGCTTTGCAGGCGCCGACGCACAGGGAACGACGATGCACGCGGCATCAACTCTGGACAACCTCAATGCGGGCGTCATCGGCGCCCGCTGGGCCAGCGCCCAATCGATTCACGCTGAAGCGACACCCGTTCCCACGGCAAGCGCCCGCATCGATACGCCTTTCGGCGAGAGCGGATGGAGCGACGCTTTTCAGCAGAAAATCGTCTGGCTCGTCGACCGGCAGCAGCAAAGCGCAGAGCTTCACGTAAACCCGCCTCATCTCGGCCCTGTGGATGTCTTGCTGACCCTCGCCGATGATGGCGCGCAGATCGCATTCACGTCGCCGCACGCAGCCGTTCGCGAGGCAATCGAGGCATCGCTCGCCGATCTTCGGACCGCGCTGAGCGACAAAGGAATGACACTCGGCGGGACGCTCGTCAGCGCTGACTCACGTGAGGCCCGGGAGCAGCTTGCAGAAGGCCGTCAATCGGGGCAGCGCGGGGCCGCAGGATCAGGCGAGGTCCTGCCCGACATAAGCCGCCCGCGTAGCATTCAGCGGGGACTGGTCGACCTCTTCGCATAGGGCAATTAAGAGATAGACCACTTTCCCGCGCTTTCTTCCCGCATGCCGCGAGAGGCGGGCTCGCGATAATCCTTCCACACGTCACGGAGTCTCCCAGATGGCCGCGCAGAAGCAACCCGAAGCCGCAGCAGCACCGAAAAAGCGCGGCAAGCTCGTGATCATCGCGTCACTCCTCGTCCTCGTCCTCGGTGCAGGCGGGGGCGCCGCCTGGTTCTTCCTGCGCCCAACCGACGCCGAAGCCGCCGCGGTAGCCGAAGCCAAGCCCAAGCCTGCGGTTTTTCTTCCGCTCGAAAGCTTCACTGTGAATCTCATGCCGAGCGCCGGCCAGCCGGAGTTCATCCAGGCCGGCCTGACGCTCAAATTCGAAGATGCGCAGGCGAGCGAGCTCGTGAAGCAACGCATGCCCGAAGTGCGCAACCGCATCCTGATGGTGCTCTCGAGTAAGCGCGGGCCCGATCTCCTGCCGGCGAGCGGAAAGCAGAAGCTCGCGGACGAGCTCGCGCAAGCCGTGAAAACGATTATCGAACCGCCAAAGCCAGTCGCGCCGAAAGTCGCCGTCGAGGAAAAGACAGAAGACGCGGGCGCGTCGGACGAAGCGAAAGCTGCTGACGCCAAAGCCGGAGAAGTGAAAGCTGCGAAAAAGGCAGCGGCGGAGAAAGCCACCAAGGTGGAAGTGCTCTTCACCGCATTCATCATCCAGTAAGGCCATGGCAAAAGATTTTCTTTCGCAGGACGAAGTCGACGCGCTGCTGAACGGCGTCAGCGGCCAGACCGAGGACTCGCTCGAGGAGGAGCAACTCTCGGGCGTGCGCCCGTACAACCTTGCGACGCAGGAGCGCATCGTCCGTGGGCGCATGCCGACGCTCGAGATCATCAACGAGCGTTTCGCGCGCATGCTGCGTCTCGGACTGTTCAATTTCGTACGGCGCACCGCAGAGATTTCTGTAGGCCCCGTACGCATCGTGAAGTACGCGGACTTCGTGCGTAATCTCGTAGTACCGACGAACCTCAACCTCGTACAGGTGAAGCCCCTCCGCGGCACGGCGCTTCTCATTTTCAACCCCGAGCTCGTCTACCTCGTCATCGATAACCTTTTCGGCGGCAGCGGGCAGTTCCACACCCGCGTCGAAGGCCGCGATTTCACCCAGACCGAGCAGCGAATCATCCAGCGGCTTCTCGCCGTCGTGTTCGAAGACCTCGAGAAAGCATGGGCGCCGGTGCACCCGGTCAAATTCGAGTACGTGCGCTCCGAAATGAATACGCAGTTCGCAAACATCGCCACGCCGAATGAAGTCGTCGTGGTGACCACTTTCGGGATCGAGCTCGGCACGGCGAGCGGCGAATTCCACATCTGCATGCCGTACTCGATGATCGAGCCGATTCGCGATGTGCTGTGCAGCAGCCTTCAGGGCGAGCAGATGGACGTCGACAAGCGCTGGGTGCGGCTGCTCTCGAAGCAGGTGCAGTCGGCTGACGTCGAGCTCGTTGTTAATTTCGGCCAGGCCGAGCTGACACTTCAGCAGGTCCTCAACATGCAGCTCGGCGATGTGATTTCACTCGCAGTCGCCCGCCCGCTCGTCGCTGAAGTCGACGGCATCCCGGTCATGGAATGCAAATGCGGTGTCTTCAACAGCCAGTACGCATTGCAGGTCGAGCGGCTGATGCCCTCGTCCGGCGAATAACTAGATCTACTCCTGGAGAAAGTCATGACACAAAGCGCCGAAGCAGCCGATTGGGAAGCAGGGCTTGCGGAGCAACTCGCGACCGAAGGCTCCGCCGTGAGCACGCGCGCACCCACGGCCGCGTTCGAGCAGTTTTCCGCCGCGCCGGGCAAGAGCGCTGCGCCGAACGATATCGACATGATTCTGGACATTCCCGTTCAGCTGACCGTTGAGCTGGGACGCACCAAGATCGCGATCAAGAATCTCCTGCAGCTCGCGCAAGGTTCGGTCGTCGAGCTCGACGGGCTGGCCGGCGAGCCAATGGACGTTTTCGTGAATGGCTGTTTGATCGCACAGGGCGAGGTTGTCGTCGTGAACGACAAGTTCGGCATCCGTTTGACCGACATCATCACACCTTCGGAGCGCATCCGGAAACTCAAACGATGAGCGCTGGCTCCATGCTCCAGTTCGCACTGGGACTGGCCCTCGTGCTTGGTTTGATCGTTGCAGCAGGCTGGTTGATGAAGCGCTTCTCGATCGGGCCCTCCGCATCCGGTCTCGTCCGGGTCGTCGCCGGCGCCGCAGTCGGACAACGCGAGCGCGTCGTAATCGTGGAAGTGGGCGATACCTGGATGGTGCTTGGCGTCGCACCGGGCCGGGTGAGCCCGCTCCATACCATGCCGCGCGGCGAGATGAGCGCCGTGAGCAGCCCGCACTCGCAGGCGCAGGGCACTCCCGCGGGGTTCCCAGGCTGGCTCAAGGAAACGATGGAGAAGCGGCGTGCGCGGTAAGACTTTTCTTCTGATCGCAGGCGCGCTGTTGTGCGCGGCTGCGGCCCCCGCGATCGCTGCCCAGGCGCAGGCGCAAGGTGCGCTGCCCGCCTTTACAACCACGCCCACGGCCGGCGGCGGGCAGAGCTACTCGCTGAGCATTCAGACGCTGCTCCTGCTGACGTCCCTTACGTTTCTGCCGGCGGCACTCCTCATGATGACCGGCTTCACCCGTATCGTGATCGTGCTTTCGCTGTTGCGTCAGGCACTCGGTACCCCGGCGTCGCCGCCGAACCAGGTGGTGCTCGGGCTTTCGCTCTTCCTCACCTTCTTCGTGATGTCACCCGTGCTCGACCGCATCTATGTCGACGCGTACAAGCCGCTTGCCGAAAACCAGATCACGATGGAAGTTGCACTCGAGCGCGGCGCCGCCCCGCTGCGAACGTTCATGCTGAAGCAGACGCGCGATGCGGACCTCGCGCTCTTCGTAAAGCTTGGCAACACGCCGCGCCCGGAGAAGGCTGAAGACGTCTCGATGAAAGTGCTGATCCCGGCCTACGTCACGAGCGAGCTCAAGACAGCTTTCCAGATCGGCTTCGCGGTGTTCATTCCCTTTCTCATCATCGATATGCTGGTTGCGAGTGTTCTCATGTCGATGGGCATGATGATGGTCTCTCCCGTGATGATCGCGCTTCCGTTCAAGATCATGCTGTTCGTGCTGGTCGATGGCTGGAACCTCCTGATCGGCTCACTGGCGCAAAGTTTTTCTTGATTCGTCGCAAAGATCATCGTCGCAAAGTGCAAACCTACTTTGCGCCGGAACTGCACATTTGAACTGAATCGCTGGCGAAGCCAGACGATTCAGCTTGAAACTACAACGAAACAACATCGGTAATCGTAGATGAATTCGACGGCTGTCATCAATATCATGGGTGAGGCGTTGCAGGTGACGCTGCTTGTTTCCGCGCCGCTCCTGCTCACGGCGCTCGTGATCGGCCTTGTCGTC
>JBKJPI010000591.1:0-3461 GCA_046595235.1 Burkholderiales bacterium
AGGCCCCGGACGAGACCTACGCCGAGCTGTACCAATTCTTCACGTCCTAGCTGCGGAGGGGAGCCCAGCCGTCAGGCTGATTCGTCGGGCGGGTGTGGCGGCAGAGCCGACCCGTCGAGCCTCCTAGTGCCGCAACCCTGTCCGTCGAGCACGAAACTTAGGTAGCGGCGGCAGGTCAACACACGACCAACCGCACACGAACCGCGTGCTCGCCGAACTGCGGCACAAGTCGGCGCGCCGGCTCGGCTCTGCCACTCGCCAAGGCGTTTCAAGCGCTTCAGAACACCGGTGCCACCGGTCAATCGCGCGGTGGAGGTGATTCGGCGAGCCGATTTGAGCCGCAGTCATTGGGGCGGGCGCTTCGTGTGCGGGTAGTCGTGTGTTGACTGCCCGCCGCGAAGCGGGTTTCCCGCTTCAATGACGCGCCTTGCGGCGCTATGAGGCTCGACGGATCGCCTCCACCGCGCCGGGATGTCGAGAACGACTTCCTCGGCTTTCATACGTGCTCGCAAGTGCGCTCGAAGGTTTTTCGGTCGACTACCGAGCCGACATGGCTGCCCGGATCTCGCGGGCCAGCTCGTGAACCGCCATCGCGTAATTGATCGAGCGGTTGTAGCGCGTGATGACGTAGAAGTTGTTGAGACCGAGGATGAGTTGCGGCCCTGCGTCTTCCTGCACGAAGAAAAGCGTGGCCTCTGCGTTGCCGTCGACTGCGTCTTGGACCACCAGCCCGCGGCTTCGAAGCTCGCTCACCTTGATATGCGGCTTGATCCCGGCCGCCAACAGCGGCGCGAGCTCGGCGTCGCCCGAGCTTGCACGCGCGATCACCGGCGCACCGGCGATCCATCCGAACGCACGGTAGTAATTTGCGACGCTTCCAATCGCATCCGCCGTGCTGCCTACAAGATCGCGCCGCCCATCGCCATCGAAGTCAACCGCGTACTTTCGATAGCTGCTGGGGAGGAATTGCGGAATACCGATCGCGCCGGCATACGAGCCGCGCATCGAGCTCACGTCGAGTCCGGCTTCGCGCGTGAGTAGCAGAAACTCCTCGAGCTCTCCCCGGAAGAAATCGGCACGCGGCGGGTAGTCGAACGCGAGCGTCGCCAGCGCATCCAGCACTCTGAACGTGCCGACGTTTCGCCCATACAGCGTTTCAATTCCGATCGTTGCCACGATGAGCTCTTCCGATACGCCAAACTGGCGTTGCGCGCGCTCGAGCACCGCCCTGTTGGCAAGCCAGAAGCGCACGCCATTATCGATGCGGGTGGCATCGACGATGCGCCGGCGGTACTCGTGCCACGGCCTCGAAGTTCCGGGCGTGGTCATCGCGCGGATGATCGATGGCCTTGGCTGAACCGATAGCATCAGGCGTCTGAGCTGAGCCGCGTCATAGCCAACCTTCGGTGCGACTTCTTCGACGAATGCTTCCACTTCCGGCCGCAGCGAAGGTAAGGCGGCAGACACCGCAGGGCTTACGAGAAGCGCGAGTGCTGTAAGAAGGACGCTCAGGGTGATGCGAAAATGCACGTGCAGGATTCTTTAAAGTTCGACCGACTCGTCGGATTGTGGCGCGCGACTGCAGAGCAGCACGGCCGAAGCGAGCGGCGCCGGCCGCCCGAGGAAATAACCCTGCGCGCGCGTAACGCCGATCGCCTTCAGCGCCTTCAGCTCTGCAAGCGTCTCGACACCTTCCGCGATGACCTGAGTGTCGTCCTCACCGGCGAACTGAATGAGAGCCGCAACAAGTGCTCGTCGAGCGCCATCGGTGTCGATGCTGCGGGTGAGCCCCATCGGAATTTTCACGATGTCAGGCTTCAGGCTGAGGATGTGACGGAAGCTCGTGAGCCCTGCGCCAGTATCTTCCACCGAGATCCGCAGGCCGTGGCTGCGCAAAGGCCGCAGCGCCTTTCTGATCTCGTCGTATTCGCGAATACTGACGTGCTCGTTGATCTCGAGCACGATGCGGTCCAGCGGGATGCTGTCGAACGCATGGTCGAGCCGACCGTTGACGACGATATTCGGCGACACATTGAAGACGATGTAGACACCTTCAGGCAGACCCTCGAAGCTCGCGAGCGCCTGCTCGATCACTTTCATCTCGAGCGCCACATCCAGCCCGACCGCAGCCGCATCCGAGAACCACGCGTCCGGCGAGCGCATCGGCGTCGTCGTGAAGCGCGCAAGCGATTCGAAACCGATCACCTGCGCCTGCCTCAGATCGTAAATAGGCTGATAGACCAGCGAGATCGCGCCGCCATTCAGGACCGACTGCACCTTGCCGATCAGGTCGCGCGCTTCCTCCTGCGCCTGCATATCGGCCTCGATGTGCTCGGCCGCCATCTCCGCGAAAACGCGCATGAGACTCACGTCACGCGGGCTGAGCGAAGCGTCGGCCACGGCATTGATGCAGGTCAGCGTGCCGTAGACCGTTCCATCGTACAAGCGAAGCGGCACGCAGAGATGAGCGCCTACGGGAAGAAGTCGCGTGACATCGAGCTCGCTCGCAGCAGCGAAAGCGGCCGTGTCGGTGATGAGCTCGGGGAGCCGTCCATCAACGACTCGCTGGCAGTACGTATCCTCGATCGGATCGCTGGCGCCCTGCTGAATGGCGGAGTGATCGCGCGCGACGTCTACGTAAGTAAAGACGCGCCTGCCGTCTCGAAACTCGGAAATGAAAGCGACGTCGACACCGAGATGCGTACGCAGCGCACGCAGCGCCCTCGGGATGAGCTGGTCAGGAGACACGGCCTTCGGGGCCTTGTCTTCGACCAGAAAGTTCAACATCAGTATTTCGTTGGCGGAAGCTGACATCAACTATTTTCTTGCTCACGCATCGCAGCACCGATGGTCAATGCGGCGGCGCCTTTTCGTCGAGGCAAAACCTCACAGTAGCGATCGACACTATTGCGGAGTAGATCTCGTTCTTGCTGCAATCTAACACAGCGCCGGTGCAACATTCTCAGTCGAGCGAAAGTGAGTTGAGGCAGGTTGCGATCCGCTCACGTGCGCCTGAATCGAGAGATGCAGTCGCTGAATGCACGCGATCTTCGCGTTCCCCCCAGCGCCTGATCCCCAGTGTCAGGGAGCGCCCGGTCGCCACCGCCTCGAAAAGGCCGAGGACGTCGTCGACAAGAACGCGGTAGACGAGCGTCTCGCGGCGCTCGATGTTTTCACCGGTGCGCCCGCCTGCGTCCGATGCGGAGAGCCACGTGCTCTGTACCGCAACCCGCTCCGGGCGACTTTCACCGTCGTACTCCGAACGCCTTAACTCGTAAGCAAACGACTGCACGATTCCGACACTGCGGCGAAAAACGTTGAACGACACGTCGATCCATGAAGACACCGGCGTCCCCGGAACGCCGCCCGTGAGACGGACACCGCAACCGTGCACTGCTGAGTCACGCACATGCGTAAGCGGCGCGGCGTCCATTACGATGGGTTGGGGCCCGCTCAGCAGA
>JBKJPI010000028.1:0-2924 GCA_046595235.1 Burkholderiales bacterium
CCTCAGTGCGATAGGGTGCCGGCGTGCGGGTTTTGTGCTGATCGCACGCCCCACCGCAGGATCGTAAGGGCGGCGCTCAGGCACCGCACGAAACGGCTTTTCTACAGCGCCAATCAAATTGTCTAAGCCCTTTGCACCCTCGGTTCTCAATAACGGATCTGTGACAAAACGTGATGCAAAGCTGTGAACCCTTTTCAGGGAATTTTCCGTTCATTAAAGCTGCGCCGCCGTCTCACCCTTGGTGGTGGCGGTCGATGCGTGCGCCGGCTCGGAAACCTTGCGGCCTTCGGCGACGACGAAGTCGCAGGATTTTTTCAGCGTCCGGCAGGAGGAGCCGCTGCAGAGCTTGGCGCTCCCGTTGATGAGGGCGACGTAGACGCGGCCATTGCGGATTGTGACATCAATTGCCGTGCCCCTGATGCCCAGCGTGCCAAAGGGCGTCTTGATCTTGTAGGCCGAAGAGGCACTTCCGCCACTGATCCAGCGGAACGTGCCCCGCGTCGCGGCGACGCCCAGCTTCTGGAAGCGGGACTTGCCCTGGAAGACAAATTCGTCGACCGCCTGCCGAAACAATCGAGGTGGAAACGGGTGGACTTATGTATGAGGCGCACCAAGTTATGCGGTAGGCCCCGCGCAATTGCAGGGCACGGGGCCTACTGCTGAACGACTTACGCCGACGCCACACACATACTGGGCGTCATCAGTAGCCGCTAAATCTTAAAAGATGGTGTCCAATGACACAAAAATATACAGCCCCCGACGAGCGGCTGGCCCTTCAATAGATCTGCGGTCGCCAATAGCCGCCGCCGTTGTCCCGGAAACATTAGTCCATAGTCCAACTATACCGGCAGAATGTAAGCTGTCAGCAACTCAAGTCGCCTCGTGATATGAGCAATCACAGCGCCTACCGAAAGCAAGATCAGCTTGCGGTGCGCAACTTGCCCCGGGAAATTGTGCCGCCTTTGCGGGTCTCTGCGAAGAAAAATATCGCTATTCATCGTGGACCCATGCGCACACGCATCGCACTGATTGCCGCTTCAACCATTTCGCCCTCTAAACCGTACGACTTGGCTCGTACCAGAATGATGATTGCGAGCTTATCCCGCTGACGCGGATCATTGTGAATATCACCGAGCCTCAACTCATCGCATACGCGGTCAAACACGATCCGCAACTCGTCGAGCCTATGACGACTGAAGTAATCGGGGTCTTTTTGAAGGTCAACCAGACGCTCAGGAAATGCTACGTTCATACCCTAGGTCTAATCATGAGGCTCAACCTCAGCAATACCTCAGCCTTGATTCACAAGCATAGGAGACTGCACAAAAAATAGGCGGAACAAATCGTCACGCCGCATATGGAACTAACTGATGCGACCGATGTTAATAATAAACGCGTCTCAACCACGCGAATTGTTGACACTCGTCCCTCTCGTCAACAATGAGCCTCGTCTCTCCAAGGCGGGGCTCTTTTATGTCGGTGACACACTTCTCGAGCGTTTCAGTCGCACGAACAACTCGCTAACATTTTCCATGATTGACGACCTTGTTCCATCAGGCGTAATCCTTTCAGGAAAATTCGTTAGTACGTCCGCGGTGTCACTCCCGCCACTCTCGCGCTACTTTCCAGAGGCCTCGGTGCGGTGGGCCTCGGGGGTTGGCGCAGGAGGCGGAAGGCTCTCACAAACTAGCGGGCAGCTTCGGATCCCCCTTGAACTGACCGTCAGAGTGCCCGCGTTCACCCCTGTGAGCGCGGGTTTTTATTGCGCAGCTTCGACACGGAGACCGCTAGGGTAGATGCTGCTGCATCAGGGCGCCCACTGATCCGCCTCCCGAAGGCGCCCAGCGACGCATTTGTCGAGAAACATTGATGTGAGCTTGTCACGGGGTCGGCACCTGTGCCGACCCAATGCCAACCTGCTCCCTAGTCAAGCTGCAACAACTTAAGCCAACTCGCATCGAACCGTACCCCATTTAAGACATCGACCAACTTGCCCACTCTTCCCTATTCTGAAAATTAGCATGCCTTCATGATCGACTAGCGAAACCTCCCGCAGCTGTGGACAAGTCGGGCTCCGACGCTTCACGTAGCGCGCACCGCGTGTAATCCTCTCTCCCAGAGGGCGACCTATGCAGACTCCACTCAATATTTTGCCACGCCGGGGCACGCCGCACACTGAACCCGGCGGCGACGCATACTTCCGCCGCATGGAATACTTCCTCCAGGAAACCGCCGCTCTGCGCGACAAGATCGAGGCGGAGCGCCGCCTAAGCCCCGAGCAGGAGGCGGAGCTCATGGAGCTCGCCCAAAGCCTCGCCATCGAGCCGCCGCTGGACGAGAACTACCAGATATTCCGCGAGCTCTGGGCGGCCGAACACGGCGAGCGGGTTTACCTGCCGCTTCGGGACGTCGCCATCGCGCTGCATGCCGAGGAGCACTGCTGCTTCGCCGAGCCCGCCGTCTGGCGCCAGCCTGTCCCACACTATTCAGGTGCCAGCCTGTCACGCTTCTCCATGGCCTTCCCCCTCACAAAACTCGCCAGCTACCGCGTCGGCGGCATCAGCGCCCGCCAGCGGCCGCCCGACGGCTCCCGGGAGATGGCGACGGGCTCGCTCTACATCACCAACCTGAAGCTGCTCTTCGACAGTGGCGGCCTATCGACGACGATTACCTTCACGGGCCTCGTCAATATTGAGTGCTACGGCAACGGCATTGAGGTCGCGAAAGCCAACGGTCGCACCGAGTTCTTCCAGATGGCGCGCCTCGCCTCTGAGTATGCTTACATAATCGTCCAGGAGCTAAACCGGCTGAAATAAATCCCGACTGCCTCGCTCAGGACTCGCGTCGAATGAATTCATTTCACGCAACTCCGGTGTCGTAACGGCGCCGAATGTGTGTAACAAGGGCGCATGAATACATACGTC
>JBKJPI010000044.1:0-3113 GCA_046595235.1 Burkholderiales bacterium
GTTCCGTTCAGCGCGGGCTCGACCACCGACGTGATCGGCCGCCTGCTTGCCGAGGCCCTGGGATCCGCGCTCGGGCAAAACATCATCATCGAGAATCGCGGCGGCGCCGGCGGCTCCATCGGCTCAGCCGTCGTCGCGCAGGCCACCCCCGATGGTTACACGCTGCTCTTCAATGCGTCTGCGCATGCCGCGGCGGCCGCCATCTACCCGAAGCTCACGTACCACCCCGGGCGCGATTTCGCCGGCGTTGCCATGATCGGTACGGTTCCGAACCTGACGGTGATCTCGCCTGAGAAAGGCATCAAGACCCTGCGCGATCTCGTCGAAGCCGCAAAGAAACGTCCGATGACGTTCGGCTCTGCGGGCGTGGGCAGCGCGACGCACTGGGCCGCCGAGCGGCTGCGGCTCGCGGCAGGATTCGACGCGACCCACGTGCCATTCAAGGGCGGTCCGGAAGCGCTGACCGATGTTTCGCAGGGCCGGGTCGATTTCATGTGCATCGGCATTACGTCCGGCCTGCCGTTCGTGAAGAGCGGGCGTCTTATTCCGCTGGCGGTCAACACCGTCAAACGATCGCCGATGATGCCGGATGTGCCGACCACGATCGAGGCGGGCTACGCGGACAGCGAGTACACGTTCTGGAACGGCCTCCTCGCGCCCGCAAAGACCCCACGCCCGATCGTCGAGCGGCTGCATGCGGAAGTGAACAAGGTGCTGAAGTCGCCGGCGTTCGTGGAGAAAATGAAGAGCCAGGGCCTGGAGCCGCTGCCGCTCTCACCCGCGGAGTTCGACAAGATGATCGCGCGCGACATCGAAAGTCACATCGCGATCGTGAAGAAGGCGGGGCTTACGTTTAATTGACCTCGCGGCGTTAACGCCGCTGCATTCGCCTAGGCGGAGGGGGCCGGCGCCCCGCCCCCGGGGCGGGCGAGCGTTTCTTCGAGCCTGTTGCGCAGCGCGGCGACGTCCAGCGGCTTGGCGAAGAATTCCGACACGCCGGCAGCTTCCGCGCGGCTCCGGAGCTCCGCATCCTGTGAGCCCGACACCATGAATACAGGTACGTCCGCCTTGCCGGGCAGCAGGCGGAAGCGCTCCACGAATTCGAGGCCATCCATTTCCTGCATCACGAAGTCGATGATGACCGCGGCCATCTCATTGGCCGCACACCAGCGCAGCGCGTCAGTGGGGTGGGTAAAGGCGACGCCGTTCGCGCCGTCGACCTTGGCGACGTGGTTCTTGAGTACGGCGAGGGAAATGCGCTCGTCGTCGAGCAGGACTACGTTCATGAAATGCCTTGCGTTGAGGGGGCTGGAGGTGGATCGTCGACTGCGCGATTCACCCCGCATTCTAGCCGAGGCACCCCGGGTGGGGCACCGGAGCCGGCGCCGTCGGTGAGCCGTGTCCCGGCAGTCGAACCGTAGCCGGGAATACCGAAGCGCACATCGTCGTCGCGCGTGATCTCGCGGCAATCGGGGAAGTCCTTGAGTCATCACCTTTCCGGTGAAGCCAAGGGTGCGGGCATATTCGAACAGGCGCAGGACGCTCCGGACGGCGTCGCTATTGCGCCTTGATTCCCGCCGCTTTCACCACTGCCCTCCAGCGCGTGACTTCCCCCGCGATCGTGGCCGCGAACTGCTCGGGCGTGCTTGCGACCGGCGCCGAGCCTTCCGCGGTGAGAATGTCTTCGATCTGCGCGGTCTGAACTGCCTTCACGGATTCCGCGTTCAACCGCATGATGATCGGCCGCGGCGTTCCCGCCGGCGCGAGAAGGCCGATCCATGATGCGTATTCGAAGCCCCTGATCCCGGACTCGGCCACGGTCGGAATCGTGGGGGCGGCGCGCGAGCGGTTTCTCGTCGACACCGCAAGAGCGCGCAGCCGCCGCGCCTTGACCTGTGGCAGCGCGGTCGTGATCGTCGCGAAATTGACCTGCACTTCGCCGCTCATGAGCGCGATGACCCCGGGTGCGCCCCCCTTGTAAGGCACATGCACGAGCTTCACGCCGGCCATCGACATGAAGAGCTCCATCGACATGTGCGTTCCCGAGGCGACGCCGCTCGAGCCGAAATGAATCTGCTCGGGCCTCGCCCGCGCCAGTGCGACGAGCTCCTTCACCGTCTGCACCGGCAGCGAAGGATGCACCACCAGGATGTTGGGAAACGCCGAAAGGTTCGCGATCGGCGCGAGATCGCGCACCGGGTCGAAAGAGAGTTTGTAGAGCGCGGGGCTCATCGTGATCGAAGCCGGCGCCGCGAGCAGGGTATAGCCATCGGGGGCGGCGCGCACGACCGCCTCGGTACCGATCACGCTGCCCGCACCCGGACGGTTGTCCACGAGCACCGGTCTTCCGAGCGCGTCCGCGAGCTTTGCAGCCAGCGGCCGGATCAGGAAATCGGTCGAGCCGCCTGCGCTCGACGGCGACACGATGCGTATTGTTTTGACCGGGTAGGCGGCGTCGGCGCCCGAGGGCGGGGATTGCGCGAGCGCGGTGCTTGCGATCGATGCGCCCAGCGCCAGCGCGCACGCGCCGCGTGCCGCGATGGGCAGCCCTCTCGCGATCAAAGCCCCGAAGCTGCCATCACCCGCTTCGGATCGATGATTTTTTCGTAGTCGCTGTCGGCGTCGAGCAGACCCCAGCCCGTCATCCAGTCCTGCAGGTAGGCGTATTCCTCGCGCGTATACGGACGCGGCTCGACATAGCGGAAGCGCGGCAGGTAGAAATCGTCCTCCGTGAGCTTCATGATGTCCTGCGGCACTTCGCCAATCATGTACTTCAGATACGGCCGGATGTCGTGGTTGATCTTTTTCACGGCCTTGTTGATGGCCCGTGTGATGGCGGCGTACATCTGCGGATCCACGTCGGGGGTGGCCACCTCGGCGCCCTCGTAGAAGGCTTCGCTGATGATCTTCAGTCCCTTCTTCGCGGCGACCGTGATCCATGGCTCCATCACCGCCGCAGCCTCGACTTTGCCTTCCTCGAGGAAACGCAGGCGTTGCTTGGGGCCGCCGACATGGACCGCGCGCACGTCGTCCTTCCGGTTCATCGACCCGCCCAGCATCGCGAGCGTGATGTAGTGCGATCCCGCGTGGAAATTGACCGCGACGGTTTTGCC
>JBKJPI010000238.1:0-8121 GCA_046595235.1 Burkholderiales bacterium
CTGCTCCGAGCTCGTGAAGCCCTGTGCCGCCAGCAAGGCGGCGGTCATTCCGTTCTGCGCCGCGCGACCCGGATGAAAGCTTTTGCACATGCTGCCGAACATCTCGCGCAAACCCGCCGACTGCGTCGCAGCGATGCCGAGAGCCCAGCACATCTGCTGCTCGTCGAGCTTCAGTAATTTGCCGATCGCGGCGGCGGCGCCGAACACACCGGCGGTGCCGGTGATGTGCCAGCCAACGTTGTAATGCTCCGGAAAAACCGAGAGGCCGATCCGCTCTTCAGCTTCGACGCCGAGCACAAAGGCATGGAGGAGCTCCGCGCCGCTTACCGGATGCCATTCGGAATATGCGACCAACGCGGGAAGAACCGGTGCGCTGGGGTGGATCGCCTTCGCGTGCGTGTCGTCGAAATCAAGAACGTGCGAGCTCACGCCATTCACGAACGCCGCGTTCAGGATGTCGAGCCGATCCTCGCGCCCGAGCACCGTGGCCTGCGCGGGCCCGGCGAAAGGCCTCAATGCCGCGAGCATGCACTGAACCGTCTCGTGGTGCGCGCTCCCGATCGCGCAACCCATCCAGTTGATGAGTGCGCGTGATGCTTCATGGCGTATCGCCTGCGGAATGTCCGCGTAGCGCGAATTGACGATGAAGCGCGCGAGTGTGCGTGTGACGTCCATCAGCTGGATTCAGCGGGCGCTGGAATTCCTGAGCTAAGATTTGAGCGCCCGCGCATCGCAGAAGCCAAGCAAAAGCGAGTAGAAAAATAAGAATAGCATGACGATGATCGCTGGCACACGCGTCGGCATTCACAGGACGAGCGCGCAAAACGACACGGGCGCGGGGGGAAGCGGCGCAAAAGTTGACTGAGAACCTGAGCCCGCGGCCTTGCCATAACGGGGCGTGGGGCCCATACTCCGCCCCGTCGAATTGGTTGTCGGTTCCGCCCTTCGCACCTCCCAAAAAGGTGCTCGCCGCTGGTTTTCCCGATCGTCGTTTGATGCCCTGCCTGATCCCATGCAGGGCGTGTCTGAAACTCGCAGGGGAAATCCACCATGCCATCAGGTACCGTCAAGTTCTTCAATGCAACCAAAGGCTTCGGCTTCATCGCACCCGATGATGGATCGAAGGACATCTTCGTTCACATCTCTGCGGTTCAGGGTTCCGGTCTGCAGGGCCTCTCCGAAAACCAGAAAGTCTCGTTCGATACCGAGCGCGGCAATGACGGACGCGTTTCGGCCGTGAATCTGAAGGCGCTGTAAGAGTGATCGAGAAGCCTCGCCCGCCGCTCGACGCGATCGAGATTCTGTTGCAGGACCACCGCGAGGTGGAGGCACTCTTCAGGGACTTCGAGCACGCGCGCAAAGCAGGTGGGGCAGTCACGGCGCAGCTCATCAGCGATGCTTGTGACGAACTGATCATCCACGACAAGCTCGAGACCGACATTTTCTATCCCGCGGTGCGTGAAGCGGCGGACACCGAAGAAATCGAAGACCTCCTCGACGATGCCGAAGACGATCACGACGACACGCTCGAGCTGATCGAGGCGATAGAAGACCTCGATGCGGATGACACCACGCGCGATGCGCAGTTCGCAGCGCTCGCCGAACAGGTCACGCGGCACGTGGGAGAAGAAGAGTCGAATCTTTTTCCACACGTACGGAATCTGAAGTCGATCGACCTCATTGCCCTCGCAGCGGAAATGAAAGCGCGCAGATGCGAGCTCATGGGCGACATGGGCGTGGCTGTCGAAGGCGAGACCGTATAGCCGCCGCTGTTGCGGCGGTCTCGAGCCTGCCCAATGCCGTCCCTCACTTCCACCCCGCACCGGGTGCGGAAGACATTTCTCAAGATTCCGCAGTGAACGAAGCGCCAGGCCTCACCTGGAAAGAAAAAGGCGAGCTTCGCTCCGCTCGCTGGCGTTCGGAAAGCGGCACAGCTGCACCGAAGCGCGTCGTCGTTGCCGATGACACGCTTCCTGCCGACGCTGCCTATCGCCTTGCGTGCGAAGGCACGGCGATACTGTGGCGCGGCGACTTTCAGAACGCTCGCCTGCTCCTGACTGCCATGGCGCGTCGTGCGGACAAACAACCGCGAAAGCCTGCCGCCGTTCCCGCGTCGAAAGCCGAAGCCTTTCACCTTTACCGTCAGTCTCAGTCCCAACGGGCGCGCACGCTCGGCATGCTGCTGATTCCTTTCGACGCTGATCATTCGATTCCGCTGCGGCGCGCACCCGACGTGCGCGAAGCTGCCATCGAAGCGCACGGCGAAGTTCCGGAGCGCTATGTCGGCTCGCTTCGGGAACTGCTCGGGATCATCGGCGCGCACGAGTGGCGAAAAAAAGGGATCGAGCTGGCGGCTGTCGGCGGTCGCATCCATCCGCACTATGGTGTGTTCGCGCCGGTGCGGAACGAATACGTCGATCTGGTCGCACGGGCGCCTCTGCCTTCAACGACACTCGCATTCGACATCGGCACCGGCACCGGCGTGCTTGCCGCAGTGCTCGCGCGCCGCGGCGTCGCGCGCGTCGTTGCCACCGAGAAGGATCCACGTGCAATCGCGTGCGCGCAGGATAACGTGCTGCGGCTCGGGCTACAGGCGAAGATCGAAATCATCGAAGCCGACCTTTTTCCCGACGAGCGCGCGTCGCTCATCGTATGCAACCCGCCGTGGATACCGGCTCGGCCTGCTTCACCGATGGAACACGCGGTGTACGATGCCGGCAGCCGCATGCTGAAGAGCTTCCTCGGCGGCCTTTCCGCACATCTTAAATCAGGTGGTGAAGGATGGCTGGTGCTTTCGGATATCGCGGAGCACCTCGGACTTCGCACGCGCGACGACCTCCTTGCAATGATTGCCGAGGCACGTCTGGACATCATCGATCGTCTCGACGCACGTCCGACGCATCCAAAGTCATCGGATGTGACGGATCCGTTGCACATCGCACGCGCGGCAGAAGTGACTTCGCTCTGGCGCCTCAAGGCGCGCTAATCGCTTCCACGTCGCGTGTCAGCGAGCCTGGAGCGCATCGTTACCGGGCGTTGGCGGCGATCAGCTTCCGAATCTGAGCGACGGAATTTTCGATCTTAAGCTCGAGCCCTTTCCTGCCATAGGCCACGCTCGCGCGCGCGGGGTTGCCTGAAACCCCCGAGAGCGTGGGATCTTTCCCAGGCGCAAGCTTGTCGTTACGGATCCAGCTCGGGTTCAAAGCCATCAGCTGGGACGTGTCGGAGATTCCGGCGTGAGTGCCGATGTCTTCGACTTTCTCGCCCTGGCTTCGCAGCCATGCGTTGAAGGCGTCCTCGTTGTAATACTCCGACACGTAGTGCACCCGCACACCGGTGTTCTTCCATTCTTGGTTGAGCACAAGCGCGACGGATTGCAGGCCTTTCTGGTTGGGACCACTGTCGCCGATCAGGACGATGTCCCTGAATCCGTTCACTCTGAAACTGCGTGCAGCGTATTCCGTGACTTTCATGAAAATGTTTTCGGGGAGCGTAATCGTTCCCGGATACCGCATGTGACCGGTCGGAGGGTCGATGTTGCCTTCCGGCACGTAGGCCAGCACGGGCGCGACCAGCGCGTTGCCGAGTCTGCGCGCGATCTCACCCGCCGCGTGCCTCACGATAAAGTTGTGTTTGCCCAGCACCATGTGCGGACCGTTCTGTTCGGTGCCGCCGGTGGGAAAGATGATCGTGGTCTTGCCCGCCCTGATTGCGTCTCGCACCTCGGTCCAGGTCAGCTCTTCGAGGAATACCGTGTCCGGTACCTCGCCAGCCATCGCTGACGCGGTGACGAGCAGATACAAACATGCGATAACGAACCGGCGTTTCATCAAGGTTTCGCCGGAGCGGTTTTCGCGTTGTTCCTGTGGCTCAAATAGCCGCCTACACCAAGTCCGCCAGCGTTCGTAAAGAACACCACCGCATAACCGGCGACCGATCCCACCATCCCAAACACCAGTGGGATCACGAAATGCGTCACCTGGTTGACCGTGATCCGCATGCCGGTCGCTTCCGCTGCACGGCCTTTCGGCGACGCGTTGAACACGAGCGTCATCGACAAGGGCTGACCCACACCGCAGCCTATGCCCAACAGGAACGATGCAGCCGCGAGCGCCCACGCGCCGTTGAAGAGCGGAAAGAGACAGAATGACGCAGCCGCAACGAACATCGCGTAGGTCAGAAGCTGCACCTCGCTCGTGCGGCGCAGGAAGAACGGCAGCACGAGGCGCACCAGAATGACCGATATGGCGAATGCGCTCAAGATGGCGCCGATCGCCGTTGCCGAGATCCCCAACGAGCGGCCGTAGATCGGCATGAAAAACTGATACACGTCCCAGGCGGCGGAAACGATACCGCTGGCGATCAACGTGTCGCGTAGAGTCTTTATTTTCAGCAGGTCGAACATTCCTCCGCGCACCGACGAACCTTTGGCGTGGGCTCTCCTGGGAATCCAGCGTGAGCCCATCGCTGACACGATGATCGCAGGCACCAGCGGCATCGCAATTGCGAAGAAGGACCACGCGTAACCGATCTGGTCGATGAGGAAACCCGTGAGGAGCGGGCCGCTGAAGTTCGCGCAACCGAAGCCTAAACTCAACAGGCTGAAGTTTCTTGCGCGGTCCTCCGGGCCCGCAATGGCGCCGGCAAGCGTCTGCGTACCGAGCTGGAGCGCCATGAACCCGAGGCCGATGACAGAGGCGGTCACATAAAGCGTCCCCATCGTGGGCCACATGAACGGCAGCAGGAGCGCGATACAGACCCCGCCGGTGCCGACGAGCAGAGGAATTTTGAAGCCGAGGCGGTCGGTCATGCGGCCGGCGGGCAACGCCAGCACGGCAGGGAACAACGCATAGAGCGCGACGACGGTGCCCACCACGAAAGGCGTTGCGCCCTGGTCGACCGCAAAGAGCGGCACTGCAAGACGGCTGCCGGCAAATCCCACGTGCGAAAGGAATGCGATCAGGACGACGATGTAGATGGTCACGAAACTGTGAGGCTTATTCGAATAGGTAGCGGGCGAGTATGCGCGATCAGCGCACGATCTGCGCGAGGTAAGGCGCTGTGCGGCTGCCCGTTGCTCTGGCAACCTTTGCCGGTGTGCCCGAGGCGATCACACGCCCACCCTCCTCGCCCGCTCCGGGTCCGATGTCGATCACCCAGTCGCTTTTAGCGACGAGCCGCATATCGTGCTCGACTACGATCACGGTGTTGCCTGATTCGACGAGTCCTTCGAGTTGAGCCCCAAGCCGCTCGACATCAGCCGGATGCAGCCCGGTGGTGGGCTCGTCGAGAATATAGAGCGTGCTGCCGCGCTGCGCGCGCTGAAGCTCGGTCGCGAGCTTGATGCGCTGCGCTTTTCCACCCGAAAGCTCGGTTGCGGGCTGACCGAGTCGTAGATAGCCCAGGCCCACTTCGCGCAGCACACCCAGGGATCGGCGCACGTGCGGCTCATCTTCGAAGAATTCGTATGCGGCATTTACGGTCATCCTGAGCACTTCCGCGATGTTGCGGTTTTTATATCTGATCTCGAGCGTCTTCGCGTTGTAGCGTGATCCATGGCACGTGGGACACGGCGTGTAAACGCTCGGAAGGAAGAGGAGCTCGATGAAAACGAAGCCTTCGCCTTCGCACTGCTCGCAGCGGCACTTGGCAACGTTGAACGAGAAACGGCCGGCGTCGTACTTACGTGCGCGCGCGTCTTTCGTAACCGCGAAGAGCTTCCGCACGTGATCGAAGAGGCCGGTGTAGGTCGCGCAACTGCGGGCGGAAGACCGTCGATCGCATCCACCTGCGGCACACCCATCTGGTCGAAAAGGCGACGCGCATACGGCGCCACCGAATCGAGATAACGCCGCTGCGCTTCGGCATACAACGTCCCGAACGCGAGGGAAGACTTGCCCGACCCGGAAACCCCGGTGAAAACGACCAGCGCGTCGCGAGGCAGATCGAGGTCGACGTTCTTCAGGTTGTGCTCGCGTGCGCCGCGCACATGGACGAAACCGGAGAAGTCCTTCTTCATGGGTGGTAACCAACAACGAGTGAATCCCGGCTCGGTGTGCAGGATTCGGTCCTGCATCGCCCCGGATAATCAGTGCCCAGGTGTGTATCATTAGCGGCGCGGCAGCCCAGGCCGCCCACATACCCGGAGGAGACTATATGAGCCCATCGCTGCCCTCGTATCTACGTCAGATCGCGCTGCCCGCCCTTGCCTTTGCAATGCTCTCCGGGAGCGGCGGCCTCGCACTTGCGCAGCAAACGCCCGCGGCGAGCAAACCGCCGAGCGAAGCCGAAGTGGAACGCCGGAAGTCGATGGGCGGCTACATGCCGGAGCGCATGAAGAATCCGAACCTCACGAGCGTTCCGCCTAAGCTCACGATCACGCCGCCGGAAGAGATCCCGCTCAAGAACATTCAGGTGCCGCCGGGCTTTCAGGTCGAGCTCTGGGCGCACGGCATGCCCGGTGCACGCATGATGGCACGTGCAGAGAATGGCACCGTGTTCGTGGGAACGCGTGCGATCGGTCGCGTGTATGCAGTCATGGACAAAGGCGGGCAGCGCACACACAAAATCATCGCAGAGAAAATGGTGCAGCCGAACGGTGTCCTCATGCACAAGGGTTCGCTGTACGTGGCCGCGATCAACAAGGTGCTGCGGTACGACAACATCGAAGCTAACCTCGAGAACATTCCGACACCGGTCGACCTGACGGACGCCTTCAAACTTCCGCCGGACGTTCACCACAACTGGAAGTTCCTGGCTTTCGGCCCCGACAACAAGATCTACATTCCGGTGGGCGCGCCCTGCAACCTGTGCGAGATCAATCCTGAGGTGCACGGCAACATTCGCCGCTACAACCTCGATGGCTCCGGCATGGAAATCGTGGCGCGCGGGGTGCGTAACAGCGTGGGCTTCGACTTCCACCCTCGGACCGGTGAGCTTTGGTTCACCGATAATGGCCGCGACTGGGCCGGCGAGGAAGGCTTCGAAGAAGAGCTGAACCGCGTGCCGAAGAACGCGATCGGTGCGAATTTCGGCTTTCCGTACTGCCATGCCAACGGCCAGCCCGATCCGGACCTTAATAAGGCGAATGCCTGTGCCGGCGTGCAACTGCCTGTGGTGACACTCGGCGCGCACGCGGCCGCCCTCGGGATGCGTTTCTATACGGGCAAGATGTTCCCGTCGGAGTACCAGGACGCGATTCTCGTCGCGCGCCACGGTTCGTGGAACAAGACCGAGCGAAACGGTTATGACATCATGATGGTAAAGGCGACGCCCGACGGCAAGAACGCGAAGGTCACGCCCTTCATGACCGGTTTCATGGACAAGGCGAAGAACACCTTCTGGGGCCGCCCGACTGACGTCATGCTGATGCCGGATGGGTCGGTGCTCGTGTCGGACGAAAACATGGGCGCGATCTACCGGGTGAGCTACAAACGATAGATGTTGCAGCTGCAAGCAACGCGGCGGATGCGCGTAATCCGCCGCGTTTTTATTTTTGCATACGCGCTTCTGCAGTGCCCCGGTTTGGCATTATCGCAAGCGAAAGCCGACGCGGCGCGAGGCGCGTCGAAGGCCGCAGTTTGCGTCGCGTGTCACGGCTCGCCGACGGCCGTTCCGCCTCCCGGCATGCCTTCGCTCGGTGGACAACAGCCGGATTTCACGGTGCTCCAGTTGATCCTCATACGCGAGGGACTGCGGGACGTACCCGAGATGCGCGGAATGCTGAAGGGCTTCTCTGACGGCGATCTCTCTGACGTCGCCGCCTTCTTCGCAGCCCAGGCCATCGCGCCCGCAACGACATCAGTCGATCCGAAGCTTCACGCGCAGGGGGCAGGGATTGCGAAAGATCGCGGCTGCGGCAGCTGCCACTTCGGCACTTACCACGGTCAGCAGCAGATCCCGCGCGTTGCGAATCAACGCGAAGACTACCTCGTGATGTCGCTCAAGGCGTATCGGGACAACCGGCGCACCGGTATCGACACCAGCATGAACGCCGCAATGTACAAAGTGAGTGACGACGAGATCCGCGCCCTCGCTCACTTCCTCGCGCATCACAAGCCCGCCGCAAAGTGAACCCCGGCGTCCGAAAGTGCACATCTACTTTCGGCCGGAACGGCAAGT
>JBKJPI010000609.1:0-4048 GCA_046595235.1 Burkholderiales bacterium
AACAGCACGGCACCGTTGTGGGGAATCGACGTTCACGCCGAGCGCGAGCACGAGCACGTCGGCTTTCGGACCTTCCGCGATTTCACCACTGAAGACCGCACGCGTTTTTTCGCGATGCTGCGAGGCGCCTCGACTCAGCAGAAGGCGCCGGCTGGTCGAAACCCGAAATAGGCGCAAGCACATTGCAGGATGCTGCGTTTGCGGCGCACATCCGGATCGAGGCAGTCAGCCTGAACACGAATATGACATTGCATTCATCGGCGGTTCCGCTTAGTTTCGGGTTTTTGTTGCTCCCGGCGCCGCCGGCGGGCGCATTGGACCGAGGAGCCACAAGAATATGAACCCTATCGGCGCGATCGCGCGATTCTCTACGCTGGCAGCGCTTGCCCTCGTGGCTGCGGCGCCCGTCTACGGTCAAGGGCGAACCTACGAGCCCGTCATCCCGAGAGGAATACCGGATCAGCGCGTCGAGCCTGCGGGCGAGCTCGCTCAGCCCGCGATATCCGCTCCGGTGCCGCCGCGCCTGGTTCAGAACCGCGCTAAGGCCCAAAACGACGCGGACGCGAGGCACTGCCTGACCGCAACCTCGAACAGGGACATCCACCGCTGCGCTCAACGATACCTTCCGGCGTCTGCGGGCGCGGCGACTGTGAGACGGGCCTCGGCGAAGGCGCCGGCGCTGAAAGCCGCTGCGCAACCCGCGGTAGAAATTTCGCGATCGACCGAAATCGTGAAATCAGGCCCGCCGCGACCGGGCGATGCTGCGAAGGCCGCGGAAATAGTAAAGCCCATGGACGTGACGAAGCCCGGTGGCACGCCCAAGCCCGTCGAAAGCGCCCCGAAAGCAGTCGATGCCGGCAAATCTAAACCAGCACCTGCGGCCGGTGCGGCCCCCACTCCGCCTTCGGTGGGCCCGAAGCTCCCGCCCATGGGCTCAGCAGCAGATCCCACCGCCGCGCCCGCTAAGAAATAGCGTGCACCTGTGACGCGTAAAGCTTCCGCACCGTTTCGATGGTGTCGGCTTCGTCCGGCCGCTTATCCGGCCGATAGCCTTTGACACGTGCGAATCGCAAGGTGACACCGCCCGGATACTGCGAGCTTTCCTGAATCTCGTTGAAGGCGATCTCGACGACGATCTCGGGACGCAAGTAAACGGTCCGGCCCTCGCCGTTGTCTCCGCGCACCTTCTCCGGCGGGAGGCGGCGCTTCTGAAACTCTTCCGTCTGCCACGCCAGCATCGCGTCGGTCAGGCCTTTGAAAGTCTTCCCCAGCATCACATAACCGCCGTTCGCGGCATCGCGCGCCCCCAGGTGCAGGTTTGACAACCAGCCGCTGCGGCGCCCGTGACCCCACTCCGCCGCCAGCACGATGAGATCGAGCGTATTAGCGCGTTTCACCTTGATCCAGCCTGCCCCCCGTCGACCGGCCTCGTAAAGCGCCTCGAGCGACTTCGCGACGATGCCTTCGTGCCCATGCGCCAGCGCATCCTCG
This sequence comes from Burkholderiales bacterium, assembly GCA_046595235.1. Classification (GTDB taxonomy): domain Bacteria; phylum Pseudomonadota; class Gammaproteobacteria; order Burkholderiales; family SG8-41; genus JAQGMV01. The sequence continues at coordinate 1,492 of JBKJPI010000609.1, forward strand.
AAAAACTGCCCCGCGACTCTCGCGTCGGACGTAATGATTCGCGGGATCAGCGTCTCACCCGGCACGCAGCCCTGCAGGGCATCGAAACGCTCACGGGCCGTGCGATCGATGAGCGGTTCGTCATCGAGCAGCAGGCAGTCGAAGAAAAAAACGGAAAGCGGGATCTCCCGCCGCATCGCTTCGACTTCGAGCTTGCGGCCGAAGCGGCGCATGGTGAGCTGAAAAGAATGCGGTGAGCCGTCATCGCGCAATGCAATCGCTTCGCCGTCGAGGATGATCGTCCGATGCGAGGCGAGGCGAACTGCGTCGACGATCTCCGGCACGCGCTCCGTCACGTCGTTGAGATTGCGCGTGTAGACGCGCACGTCGTCGCCCGACTTGTGCACCTGCACCCGCGCGCCATCGAGCTTCCATTCGAATGCAGCAGAACCCAGCTGCGCCAGGGCGTCTTCGGCCGATTCCGCGGATTGCGAGAGCATCGGCAGCACTGGCTGCATCAACCGGATGGTGAAGCGGGAAAGGCCGCTGGCGCCATCGCTCAACGCAACTCGCGCCACTTCGCCGAGCCCGCCCGCAGACATGGCCGCGCGCCGCACCGTCGCAGCCGACAGCTCAGCAGCGGCCGCGATTGCATCGAGCATGAGCCCGCGCAAGGCGCCCTGCCGCAACTCACCGACGATGAGCCGGACGAGGAAATCGTGTTCCAGAGCGGTGGCTCGCGCGAAAAGTGCGTGCAGCGCTTCGGTTCTTTTGGTGCTCGAACCTTTCCCTTTGATCCCCGTGAGCGCGGCGAACGCCTGGTCGACCTCACCCAACTGCAGTGAGGGTTCCGCGGCAGGGGCGACCACGGCCGCCCTCAGGGCGGCATAACTGATCCCGAGCTTTCCCTGACAGGTCTCGCCGCTGAGATACGCGATTGCGATCGGCACCTCCGCAGGTGCAACGGTTCGAAGGCAGCCTGCGAGCTCGCCCGTCTTCTCGAGCCGCTTCGAGGTCGCGGACACGCGGAGGGATGCCTCGACGATATGGGCCAGGAGGGTCACGCCGCGATCTCAGCAAAACGCATTCCGCAGGGCGTTAAAATGTGCCATTCAAACGGAGACCCGCAATGAAAGTGCTCGGCCATGACGGCAGCCCCTATGTACGCAAAGTGCGGATCGTCCTCGAAGAAAAACGTATCCGGTACGAATACGTGCAGGCGAAACCTTCGGCGCCCGGTTCGCCAGTGCCGGACTACAACCCGCTCTCGAAGATCCCTGTGCTCGTGACCGATGCCGGTAAAGCCGTCTACGACTCAACGGTCATCGTCGATTATCTGGATGCGCTCGTTGCCGAGCCGAGACTCATCCCGACGGCGCTGGAGGCGCGTGTCGACGTGAAACGCTGGGAGGCCCTCGGTGACGGCGTCACGGACGCGACCGTGCTCGTTTCCCATGATTACGACAAGGTGCAGAAGCCGGAATGGCACGCGAAGCAGCGCCTCAAGATCGAGCGCGGACTCGCGGCGATGGCGCAGGAACTCGGCGAGCGGGAATTCTGCTATGGCACTCACTTCGGCCTCGCCGACATCGCAGCAGGCTATGCGCTCGGCTACCTCGACCGCGTGCTGCCGGATATCGACTGGCGTCCAGCACACCCGAACCTGGCGCGTCTCGCGGAGCGCCTCGCGGCACGCGATTCCTTCCGCAAAACCCTTCCGCAAACCTAAGGCAGAGAGCGACTAGCAGCTCAAGGAAAGGAGGTCACGGAGGGAAACCTTGGTTTCCTTCCGTGTCGTTTACCGACGCGCGGCTGCGGGTGACGCTCGGCGTCGACCGCGAGGGTTATTGCCGCACGGAGGGAAACCTTGGTTTCCTTCCGTATCGTCCACCGAGCCGTGGCTGCGGGGTAGATGCGGCAGCATCGTCCGCACGATCTAGTGCCGCGGCTGCACGCCCAAGGCGTGGCGTTTGAGGGCATCGAGCGAGACGACCTCGAGCACCTTGGCATTCGTCGCTTCGAGCACGACGTTGGGCGCCATGCCGGCTTCCCAGGCCTCGACCCAGCGCAAAGCATGCAGGCACCAGCGGTCGCCGGGATTGAGGCCGCGGAATCTCATCTCGGGGCGCGGGGTGCTGAGGTCGTTGCCGCGCGCGCGCGAAAACTCCAGGAACTCCGCCGTGACCTTGACGCACACGAGGTGCGCCACACCCGGCTCGCCGCGCGTCGCACAACAGCCATCCCGGAAAAACCCGGTAAGCGGTGCAAAGCTGCACGCCTGCAATGCACCGCCCAGCACGTTCCTGTCATCGAATGTCGCATCACTCATGACACCAGAATGTCAGACAGCGCTCGATAGAGCAAGCCAAAGGAAAGGAGGTGTCGGAAGGAAAGGAGGTAACGGAGGGAAACCATCGGTTTCCCTCCGTTCGTCATCGAAGCGCGGCTGCGCGAAGCGCTACAGTGAGTGCCAGAGCACGAACGCCGCGCGTGGCTGCGAAGCGCCGCTGCGAAGTGCAATAGCACAAGCGCCACGCGCAGGAACGGGGTTTGCTACACCGCCACTGTAATTTTTTAG